>DAHWFQ010000219.1:0-14301 GCA_027324895.1 Actinomycetota bacterium
ACACCCGAGGAGATCGCTGACGGCTGGCGCCTCGCCTGCATGATCAAGCCGCAGGCGGATGTCTCCGTCGACGTACCACCCCTCGTCACCCGTCCCAAGGCGGCGACGGTGGGGGTCGGGCGGCAGGTCATCCTGCGCCCCGCGGTGCAGAAGCGCTTCCTCGAGCTGGCGGAGCCCTCACTCTCCGATCAGCGCACCGACATCGACCGCGTCATCCAGGCCATCGACGACATCGAGGTCGACGCCGGCCTCGAGGTGCTGCGGGTGATCCCCAAGGCGCTACGGGACAGCTTCTTCAAGGTCACCGCGGTCATCGTCGATCGCGAGCTCATCGACGTGCAGCCTGGGGACACGACGGACCGGCGTTACGGCATCGCCTATGACCTCGGCACGACCACGGTGGTGGCGACACTGCTCGACCTCGGCACCGGGACGCCGGTTGCCGTGCGCTCCATGCTGAACAAGCAACAGCCCTTCGGCGCCGACGTCATCAGCCGCATCAGCGCCACCATGATGGATCCAGACGCGCTCGGCCGTCTGCGTGAACTCGCCCAGTCCACCTTGAATGAGCTCACGCTCTAGGTGTGCGCCGAGGGCGACATCGATCCCCGGGATGTCTACGAGGTGGCCCTCGCCGGCAATGCCACCATGACGCAATTGGTGCTCGGCATCGATCCGGAGCCCCTGGGTGTGGCGCCCTTCATCATGGCGTCACACGAGTACCCCGACGTGCGGGCCGCGGAACTCGGCCTCGCCATCCACCCGCGGGCCCGCGCCATCATCATGCCGTCACTCGGCGCGTACGTCGGCGGCGACATCATCTCCGGCGCCCTCGCATCCGGTATGGACCGCGACAAGCGCCTGCGTCTCTTCGTCGACGTCGGCACCAACTGCGAGATCGTGCTCGGCGACGGCGAGCGCCTGCTCGCCACCGCAGCGCCTGCCGGTCCGGCCTTCGAGGCCGCCTCCATCAAGTGCGGCATGCGGGCGGCGGCCGGCGCCATCGAGATCGTGAAGATCACGAAGGGCGAACTGCAGCTGGGGACCATCGAGGACGCCCCTGCCGTGGGCATCTGCGGGTCGGGCCTCGTCGACGCCTGCGCCGCCCTGTTCGGAGCGGGCCTGCTCGACTCGTCCGGGCGCTTCGTGTCCGACGAGGTCGCGCAGTCGGTGGCTCCCACGCTTGCAGACCGCCTCGTGACCCGGGACAAGGAGCGACTGTTCGCGCTCGTCTGGGGCGACACCGTCGGCGACCTCACCGATGCGGTGTACCTGTCCCAGCGCGACGTTCGTGAGCTGCAGTTCGCCAAGGCGGCCATCGCCACCGGCTGGGCGCTGCTGCTCGAGGAGTTCGGTGTGCAGGAGGGGGACGTGCAGCAGGTGCTGCTCGCCGGCTCCTTCGGTTCGTACCTGTCCCCCGCCTCCGCGGTGAAGATCGGCCTGGTGCCGAAGTTGCCGGTGATGCGCATCGTGTCCGCTGGGAACGTCGCCGGTGAAGGCGCCAAGATGGCGTTGTTGTCCATCCAGGAACGCCATGGCGCGGGCGCGCTCCTCGATGAGATCAAGTACGTCGAACTCTCCGATCGCGAGGACTTCAATGACAAGTTCATCGAGCGACTCGCGTTCTGACCGCGTCTCGGTGATCGCGTGCGGGGCCATCGCCCGCCACGTCGATGACATCGCGCAGCGGCGCGGTTGGGACCTCGACATCCATCCGTTGCCCCCGTTGCTGCACAACCGCCCGCAGGGGATCGCCGCAGCCGTGGAAGCCGAACTGCTTGCACTGCAAGGCGTGGCCTCGAGGGTGATCGTTGCCTACGCGGACTGCGGGACCTACGGCGTCCTCGACGAGGTCATCGAACGCCACCACGTCGAACGCCTGCGGGGCGATCACTGCTACGACGTGTTCGCGGGCGCAGCGGAGATCGCTGCCATGCTCCACGCCCAGCCGGGCACCTACTTCTTCACCGACTACCTGGTGAAGTCGTTCCACCGGAGCGTGATGGTGGAACTCGGCCTCGATGTGCACCCGGAACTGCGCGACGACTACTTCGGGAACTACACGCGCGTCGTGTGGCTGGCCCAGGCGCCCACAGCGGAGCTGCGGGCGGCGGCGGAAGCGGCGGCAGACGTCATGGGCCTGGTGCTGGAGGAGGTAGCGGTGGGCGACCTGGGCCTCGAGGCGCAATTGGAACTGTTGCTGCAACGCTGACCCCACAGCGGCCGGCAGGCGACGCCCGCATCGACGGTGCGTCGCGCGTCTACTCCTCGGGCGCCGGCACGTTGCTGCGGTGGACGATGCCGAGTTCCTCCGCCTCGAACTCCGCGTCGAAGGGTGCGGTGCTATCGAGGATCATGGTCTCCATGGTTGCGCGCGACAGGCCGCGGGCCTCGCCGTCGAGGACCACCGATTCCACCTCCACCCAGGCGTCGAACCACTCCGCATGGTCCGCACGCCGGTTGTAGTGGAACCCCAGGGGATCGGGACGGCCCGCCGCAACCCATGCTTCCGACAGCGACGTGCGACTGGCGGGCGACGAGTCGATGAGCTTGCGGATCCGGTCCCCACGCTCCTGCGCAGGAAGTGCGGCGTTCCCCGCGATCGCCATGATGCGGCGTTCGAACTGACGACTGGCCAGGAAGACGTCATGCAGCGCTGCATCCACTCGGACCCCCATCGATCGCCGCCGACTCCGGCGTGATGTGAGCCTAGGACCACCGGGTTTCGCCGGCTTCGATGCGGGCGCGGTTGTCGTGGGTGCACGCCCGGCGTGCCGTCGCCCGGGATCCGGCGGTTCCTCGCTGGTCGCTTCCAATCGCTCGCGCGTTAGCATCCACACCATGCCACACCTGTCCTCCGTGAACCTCGCGTCGGCTGTCTCGTATGGGGACTGGACCGGCGACATGGGGTCCACGGGCATCGACAAGCGCCCGGTCGCGCATCGTGTCCGCCTCCTCGACGACCACGTCGAGGGTGACCACGTGGTTGACCGTAAGCACCATGGTGGCCCCTACAAGGCGGTGTACTCGTACGCGCGCGAAGACGCCGCTTGGTGGGAGCGGGAGCTCGGTCGCCCGATCCCTGCCGGCGCATTCGGGGAGAACCTCACAACCAGGGGCCTCGACCTCAACGGCTGCCTCATCGGCGAACGACTTCGCATCGGCTCCGCCCTCCTGCAGGTGTCCGAGCCGCGCATCCCCTGCCGCGTCTTCGCCGGCTTCTGGGAGCGTCCCGGGCTCATCAAGGAGTTCAGCGCCGCCGGCCGCCCCGGCGCTTACCTGCGCATCCTCGAGCCGGGTGACGTGGGAGGTGGCGACACCATCGAGTCGATCAGCCGCCCGGCGCATGGGGTGACCATCGGCATGGCCTTCTCAGCCCGCACCGGCGGCGGGATCACCCGCCAGCAGCTGCAGCCTGCACACGCGGAGTTCGCACCGAAGTGGCAGGCCTGGATCGACGCGTCGGCCTGAGGCTGCGCATTCACGAGCCCGTGGGAATCCTCGCGATAGCCTGTCGCGATGGAACTGCTGCGCCCCACACTCGAGATGGTCCCGAGCTATCTGGCAGCACGCGAGCGCGGATTCTCCTTCGACATCAACACCGATCCGGAGGCGGTGGCCGCACTCACCGCCCAGATCCGGTCGGATCCGCAGGCCTTCATCGACGGCGTCGAGGACCTGCATCCCGAGGGTCGCACCATCACCCTGCATGACGGCACGGAGGTCCCCCGCCTCCCGCAGTACACGCGATGGATGTGGGACGGCGAGTTCGCCGGAGTCATCACCTTCCGCTGGCAGCGCGGCACCGCCGAACTCCCGCCACACGTCCTCGGGCACATCGGGTACGCCGTCGTCGAGTGGAAGCGCAACCTCGGTTACGCCACCCAGGCGCTCCACGACGTCCTCGAGCTTCCGCGCCGCGAGGGCCTGCCCTACGTCGAGATCACCACGAACATCGACAACTTCGCCTCGCAGGCAGTGGTCCTCAAGTGCGGCGGCCAGTTCGTCGAGCAGTACAACCGCCCCGCGTCACAGGGCGGCGCCCCACTCAACCGGTACGTGATCCGCCTCGCCTGACCCGGTCACGGGAGCGGAGCGGGCAACGGCTCAGCCCACGCGGGGCTGCGGACCGGCGCCGACGTTCCCGTAGCGATGGTTCGTGATGCTCACGCTCTGCTCATGCACCCAGCGCGCGACCTCCACCGCACCATTGGCGGCCAACGGGCGACGATCGACCGAGATGCCGCGCGCCAGGAAGGCCGAGCCGTCGACCGCCTCACCACTGAGCACGCGCACGCGCTCGGAGGATGCCCGCCCCGTGAAGGTCTCGAGGTCCTCCACCAGGCACGGCAGCGGACCCGACACCGGGGCGGCCGAGGAGAAGGTCATGGGCGTGCCGGTGAGCCTCTGGAGCACTGCCAGGTACTCCCACGCCTCGGCGGAGGTCTCCGCACCCACGCGCACGTCCATGCCCTTCGCCAATGGCAGGTAGCGATGGATGTTGCGCTCCACCTTGAGGTCGGAATGATCGACGCGCTCTGACCCGACGTTGTGCCACCACACCTCGGCCTGACGGATGGATCTCGCCACGTCGTCGAAGGGGGTCCAGTTCCGCAGTTGCGTCACGTAGTGCGGGCCCCCGGCCTTGGACGTCGGGCCGACCGCGGAACGCTTCCAGCCGCCGAAGGGCTGGCGATTCACCACGGCCCCGGTGGTGCCGCGGTTCACATACACGTTCCCCGCCTCGACGCGCTCGATCCAGCGCTCGCACTCCTCGACATCGAGTGCGTGCAGGCCGGCGGTCAACCCGTAGTCGACGGCGTTCTGCCAGGCGATCGCGGTGTCGAAGTCCGGCGCGCGCATGACCCCGAGCACCGGTCCGAACCACTCGTTGCGGTGCGACCAGGAGCCGGGCTGCACACCGATCTTCACGCCGGGGCTCCACTGGAAACCGGCCGCGTCGAGCTTGCGGGGCTCGACCAACCAGGACTCCCCTGCATCGAGTTGCGTGAGCGCGCGCTGCAACGGCCCCTCCGGGGGTCGGATCACCGGACCCACCACCGTCGCGTACTCCCAACCGGGACCGACGCGCAAGGTGTCCACCGCGTCCTTGAGCTGGCGCAGGAACGCCGGGTTGTCGTAGACCGCGGCCTCCACGATGGCCAGGCTGGCAGCACTGCACTTCTGTCCGGCGTGGCCGAAGGCGGACTGCACGAGGTCCTTGACGGCGGCATCGATGTCCGCGGAGCCCGCGATGAGCAACGCATTCTTCCCACTCGTCTCGGCGAGCAGCCGAATGTCGGGGCGCCAGGAGGTGAACAGCTCGGCCGTGGCGAAGCCACCGGTGAGCACCACACCGTTGACGTCGTCATGCGTGATCAGGCGCCGGCCGTTGTCGTCGTCGCGTGTCGGGACGAACTGCAGGACGTCCTTTGGCACCCCCGCAGCCCACAGTTGCTGCGCCAGCAGCCAGGCCACCGCCACCGTCTCCGGAGCCGGCTTCAGGATGACGGCATTCCCAGCGGCGAGCGCTGCGCACACGCCACCACAGGGGATCGCATAGGGGAAGTTCCACGGCGGCACCACCGCGACCACACCCAAGGGCGTCGAGTCGGAACCGGCGATCTGCTGCCGCGCGGTGAGGCCGTAGAAGCGCGCGAAGTCAATGGCCTCGGAGATCTCGGGATCCGCTTCGGCCGCGGTCTTCCCGCTGTCCAGCATCATCACCGCGATGGTGTTGGTGCGCTGCTCCTCCATGATGCGCGCCGCCTCGAAGAGCAGTCGTCGACGGGCCGCGGAGCCTCGCCCGTCCCAGGCCGGCGCGGCGGCCTGGGCCACCGCCACGGCGCGATCGACATCCGCCGCGGAGGCGACCGAGTACTTGTACCAGACCCTTCCATGGTCGCCGGGGTCACTACCGTCGACCTGGTCGGCCTTCACCAGCTGCTCGCCGCCGATGACCAGCGGGAGCGGCAGGATCCAGCCCTGGCGCTGCGTCTCGAGCGCCTCCGCGAGCCCGCGCCGGAACTGCGGGTGGGTGAGGTCTCCGTCCGCCTCGTTCTCGAAGATGCCTTGATCGGCAAGGGCGGCAGCGTCATGCCGCGTCATCAGGTGACGTCGCGAGTCAGTGCGGAGGTCGTGCCGCTGCGCAACAGCGCGGCGGAAGCGGGCTGCCTGCTCCTCGAAGGGCGTGCTCGACGGGGTCATGCCGAAGGACGCGCGCAGGTAGTTCTCAGGCGAGGTGTTCTCGTCGAGCCGGCGCACCAGGTAGGCGACGGCGGAGGCGAAGTCATCGTGCCGGGTGACCGGCGTGTAGAGCAGGATGCGACCGAGCTGGCGAGCCACCGCGAGCGCCTCGCCGTTCGCCATGCCCTCCAGCATCTCGATGTCCAGCTGCTCGCTCACGCCGCGCGCCGCCGCGACCTCCAACGCCCAGGCGATGTCGAACAGGTTGTGCGACGCCACCCCCACGCGCACGGCATCGGCGTTCTCCGGGCGCAGGGCGCAGTCGACGAGCCGCTTGAAGGACGCGTCCACATCGGCCTTGGAGCCGTAGGGAGCCGCGACCCAGCCGTGCAGTTCGGCCTCCGTGGATTCCATGGCCAGGTTGGCGCCCTTCACCAGGCGGATCTTGATCCGGCCGCCGAGGGCGGCGCGGCGCCACTTGGCCCAGGTGACGAGGTCAGCGAACGCGGCGTGCGACTCCGGGAGGTATGCCTGCAGCACGATGCCTGCATCCAGGGTGCCGAACTGCGGCTCGGAGAGCACGCGCTTGAACACATCCACGGTGATGCCGAGATCGCGGTACTCCTCCATGTCCATGTTGATGAACGTGTCAGCAGCCATCGCCGCTGAGTACAGGCGGCGCAGGCGCTCGGCGACCCGGTCGACGGAACCCTCGTGGTCGATCGTGTTGAGCTGGCTCACGGCCGCGGAGATCTTCACCGACGCGTAGGTGACGTCGGGACGCTGCACCATCTCGATGATGGACTCGAGGCGGTGGGTGGCCTCGCGATCGCCGAGCACCGCCTCGCCGAGCACGTTGACGTTGAGTTGCACCCCGTCCTTGCGGCGCTTCTGCAGGTGGGCAGCGAGCGGACGCTGCTCGGCGGGCAGGATGATGCCGGTCGCCGCCGAACGCACCTGCCATTCGACGATGCGCATGACCAGCTTCGGCATCACCGGCGACAGGGCCGCGATGAACTTCACGCCGTTCGCGTCCTTGAACCCCAGCCCTCGGCTGGTCGCCTTGGCCGCAGCCCGGCGCAGCGCCCGGGCGGCCCGCGTCGGCTCACTGATGCGCATGACCTCGTCCGTGAGCGACATCGTCACCGAGACCGCGTCGGCGTCCTGCAGGAGCCGCTGGAAGCGCCGCTGGTTGTACCTCGCACGGTGATCACGCAGGCGATCGGCGTCGGCGAGGATGGTGCGGGCACGGTTCACGGCAGCGTCGGTGAGCGCATCGGCGTCACGCAGGGTCTCAGGGAGCATGGATGAATGCTCCCCCGTTGGGCGGCGTCCGTCTTGGATCTTCCTGCCGTGGATGGCGGCGATTTCCTACACTTCCCGTATGTCGCTCGCCGCCTACACCTCCATGGCCGAGCTGCTCGACACGGCCCCGGAGACCCTCTACTGCGTGAAGGACGCGGAGGGCAGGTACCTCGCCGTCAACAACGCCTTCGTGGAGCGTACGGGTCGCACCAGCCGCAGGGACGTCGTCGGCAAGCTGTGCACCGACCTCTTCCCGGGCGACATGGCGGCCCGCTACCACCAGCAGGACGACGACATCCGCCAACTGCGGCACACCATGCGCGACGAGCTCGAGGTGATCGCCGGCCCCAACGGGCAGCACGCCTGGTACCTCACGACCAAGCAGCCGATCATCGAGGACGAGCAGGTCGTGGCCATCGCGGTGGTGTCGATCGCCCTGGGGACGCCAGCAGCGCTCGGCTCGGAGCATCCCCTGCGGCCGGTGGTCGCGCATGTGCGGGAACACATGGCCGAGGCGATCACCATCGACGCGCTCGCGGAGCTCGCCGGACTGCCGCTGCGTCAGTTCGAGCGGCTCATGAGGCGGACCTTCGGCCTGCCTCCCAAGCAGTACATCACCCAGGTGCGCGTGGGCGCGGCCACCGATCTCCTGCGGACGAGCGGGCTGCCACTGTCCGAGATCGCGCACCGCTGTGGCTGGTACGACCAGAGCGCGTTCTCCCGCCAGTTCACCAAAGTGGTGGGTGTCACCCCCGGCGAGTACCGGCGACGCAAGAGCGACTGACACCCAGCGCAGCCGCAAGCACGCGTCCCCCGGCGCGCGTCTTCGCGCGTTAGGCGATTGGCAGTGCCCTCGCAGGCGCCGGCCGCGCTCACTCGCTCCGCGAGTGTTGGAACCCTGTTCCCAACGCTTGTCGCTCGCTCGGCGGCCCGACGCAGGCGCCGGCCGCGCTCACTCGCTCCGCGAGTAGGCTCGAGTGAATCACTGGGAGGCGTGAGCGTGTCGAGTCAGTTCGGGGCCAACGATTGGTTGGTCGATGAGATCTACGAGAAATTCCTCCAGGACCGGAACTCGGTCGACCCGGCCTGGTGGGAGTTCTTCGCTGACTACACCCCCAAGTCCTCGCAGGCCGTAGCCGCTGCGGCAGCCGCAGCACCCGCCACTGCGCCGGCTGCGCCTGCGGCTCCGACCCCCGCACCCGTCATGCCGCCGCCAGTCGCGGCCCCGGCGGCGCCGGTGGTTCCCCCACCGCCTGCACCCAGTTCGCTTCCGTCAGCCGCGGGCCCGGCCGGGGCCGCCACGCCGACCCTGCTCAAGGGCGCCCCCGCACGCACCGTGACGAACATGGAGGCCTCACTCGGCGTGCCCACGGCCACGAGTGTGCGTGCCGTGCCTGCGACCCTGCTCGTGGACAACCGCATCGTCATCAACGAGCACCTGGCCCGCAACCAGGGTGGCAAGGTGTCGTTCACGCACATCATCGCCTACGCGCTGGTGAAGGCGCTGCGAGCCATGCCCGAGATGAACGTGACCTATTCGCTGGAGGATGGCAAGCCCGCGATGACGCGGCACACCGCCGTCAACCTCGGCATCGCCATCGACCTCGTGAAGGCCGACGGCACCCGCCAACTCATGGTCCCGTGCATCAAGAACGCCGAGGCCATGGACTTCGCCCAGTTCGTGGCTGCATACGAGGACCTCGTGCGCAGGACACGCAACAACAAGCTCTCGGTCGACGACTTCGCCGGGACAACCGTCTCCCTCACCAATCCGGGTGGCATCGGCACCGTGCACTCCGTGCCGCGACTGATGAACGGCCAGGCCGCGATCATCGGAGTCGGTGCGCTCGAGTACCCCGCCGAGTTCCAGGGCGCCGCCGAGTCGTCGCTCATCGAGCGCGGCATCGGCAAGGTCACCACGCTCACCTCGACCTACGACCACCGGGTGATCCAGGGCGCCCAGTCCGGCGAGTTCCTCCGCCTCGTCCACCAGTACCTCATCGGGGCCGACGGCTTCTACGACGAGGTCTTCGCCGCCCTGCGCGTGCCCTACGCCCCCATCCGCTGGTCCACCGATGTCGTCACCACGCATGACAGCGACATCGACAAGACCGCCCGCGTCATGGAGCTCATCCACGCCTTCCGCTCACGCGGCCACCTGCTGGCGGACATCGACCCCCTCATGTACGTGCAGCGCACCAGTCCCGAGACCGAGATCGAGACGCACGGTCTGACCATGTGGGACCTCGATCGCGAGTTCGCGGTCGGCGGCTTCGCCGGCAAGACCTTCATGAAGCTGCGTGACGTCCTGAAGGTGCTGCGCAACGCCTAATGCCGCACGGTCGCCGTGGAGTACATGCACATCACCGATCGCGACCAACGGGCCTGGTTCCAGAGCCGGCTGGAGGCGCCAACGGAGAAGATCGCGCGCGATGAGCAGATCCGCATCCTGCACAAGCTGAATGAAGCCGAAGCCTTCGAGAGCTTCCTGCACACGAAGTTCGTCGGCCAGAAGCGCTTCTCATTGGAGGGTGGCGAGTCCGTCATCCCGTTGCTCGACGCCGTCCTCGACCGCGCAGCCGCCCGTGGCCTCGACGAGGTCTGCATCGGCATGCCCCACCGGGGACGCCTCAACGTGCTCGCCAACATCGCGGGCAAGTCCTATGCGCAGATCTTCCGTGAGTTCGAGGGTCACTACGGCGAGGAGTCCGTGCAGGGCTCAGGCGATGTGAAGTACCACCTCGGCACATCGGGCACCTTCACCAGCATCAGCGGCCAGAGCACCAAGGTGTACCTCGCCGCCAACCCCTCGCACCTGGAGACCGTCGACCCGGTGCTCGAGGGCATCGTGCGGGGCAAGCTCGACATCGACGGCACCGCCGGCAAGTACGCCGTGCTGCCCATCCTGATGCACGGCGACGCCGCATTCGCCGGCCAGGGCGTCGTCTTCGAGACCATGCAGATGTCGCAGATCCAGGGCTACCGCGTGGGCGGCACCATCCATGTCGTCATCAACAACCAGATCGGCTTCACCACCTCGCCGCAGTACTCGCGCACGTCGCAGTACTGCACCGACGTCGCCCGCGTGGTGCAGGCACCGGTGCTGCACGTGAACGGCGACGACCCGGAAGCCGTGGTGCGCGTTGCCCGTCTGGCCTTCGAGTACCGCGAGGCCTTCAACCGCGACATCGTGATCGACATGGTCTGCTACCGGCGCCGGGGCCACAACGAGGCCGACGACCCGTCGCTCACCCAGCCCCTCATGTACGAGCTCGTGGACCAGAAGCGCTCCGTGCGCAAGGTCTACACCGAGCAACTCGTGGGCCGCGGGGACATCACCATCGAGGAGGCCGAGCAGGCGCTCAAGCACTTCCAGCAGCAGATGGAGGGCATCCTCGGCGAAGTGCGCTCCGACGAGCGCGACGACCAGTTCTCGCAGATCACCGCCGCCATCATGAGCGAGGGTGAGGTGAAGCTGCATCCGCAGGCTCCCGCCATCGATGTGCCCACCGGCATCTCGCTTGAGGTCGTGAACCGGGTGGTGCGGTCACAGCTCGACATGCCAGAGGGCTTCCACGTCCATCCCCGCCTGCAGCCGCAACTCGCCCGCCGGGCGGAGATGATCGAGCGCGACGAGATCGACTGGGGAATGGGTGAGGCCCTGGCCATCGGCTCCCTGCTCACCGAGGGCACCAGCGTGCGCCTGGCCGGCCAGGACTCACGTCGCGGCACCTTCGGCCACCGCCACGCGGTCATCGTCGACAAGGAGAGCGGTCGCTGGTACAAGCCGCTGAAGCGCTGTTACGAACAGGGATCGCGCCTCTTCGTCTACGACTCACTGCTCTCCGAGTACGCGGCCATGGGATACGAGTACGGCTACTCGGTGGCCCGTCCCGATGCGCTCACGCTCTGGGAGGGGCAGTTCGGCGACTTCGCCAACGGCGCCCAGACCGTGATCGACGAGTACATCGCGGCCGGTGAGCAGAAGTGGGGCCAGAAGAGTTCGGTCGTCCTCCTGCTCCCGCACGGGTACGAGGGACAGGGCCCGGACCACTCATCGGCTCGCGTGGAGCGCTACCTCCAACTGTGCGCGCAGGACAACATGACGGTGGCCATGCCGTCGACGCCGGCCTCCTACTTCCACCTGCTGCGCTGGCAGATCCACGGTCCGCGCACGCGCCCGCTCATCGTGTTCACACCCAAGTCGCTGCTGCGAGCCAAGGCCGCGACCTCGAAGACCGAGGACTTCACAAGCGGATCGTTCCGGGCCGTCATCGGCGACGACCTCGTGAACCCTGGAGATGTCCGGAAGGTGCTGCTCTGCGCCGGCAAGGTCTACTACGAGTTGGCGGCCGAGCGGGAGAAGCGCGGCGCTTGGGACACCGCCATCGTGCGGCTCGAGCGCTTCTACCCGGTGGCGCAGGCGCTACTGCCCGAGGCCCTGGCGAAGTTCCCCAACGCGGAGTTGCGCTGGGTGCAGGAGGAGCCGGCGAACCAAGGCGCATGGTCGTTCCTGGCCGACGTGTATGCGGAGATCCTCGATCGCAAGCTGCGTCGCGTGTCGCGCCCCACGTCATCGTCACCCGCAGTCGGCTCCCACCATCGTCATGAGGTGGAGCAGGCAGCATTGCTCGAGGCCGCCTTCTCGTAGGAGGGACCGACCCCGCTCAGTCGTCGACGTCCTCGTCGCGCGCCAGCCATGCCGCCAGGCGCTCGACGGGGACTTCGAATTCGGGGTTCGCATCGACGAATTCGCGCAGCTTGTCCGCCAACCAGCCCAACGTCACGGCGTCGTCCCCGCGACGCTCCTCGAGTTCCTCGATACCGCGATCAGTGAAGTACATGGCGAGATTGTCGCACTCCTAGGCTTGCGGCATGCGTGCCTTCGCCAGTGACAACTACGCGCCCGCCCATCCTGCCGTCCTCACAGCGCTCAGCTCGGCCAACCTCGGACATGCCGCGGCATACGGCGCGGACGACCTCACGGACCAGGCCAAGGCCGTCATCCGGCGCCAGGTAGGCGCCCCGGACGCGGACGTGCACCTCGTCTTCAACGGCACGGGCGCCAACGTCGTCGCGCTCTCGGTGTTCCTGGAGCGTTGGGAGACGGTGATCTGCGCGGAGTCGGCGCACATCAATGTCGATGAGGGTGGCGCACCCGAGCGCCTGTTGGGCGCCAAGCTCAGCACCGTGCCCACGGGCAACGGCAAGCTCACGCCGGAGTTGGTGGACGCCGCGGTCGTGCGGCGCGGCGATGTGCACTTCGCGCAGCCGCGCGTGGTCTCGTTGTCACAATCCACCGAGTGGGGCACCCTGTACACGCCCGATGAGCTGCGCGCCATCGCCGACATCACGCACCACCACGGCATGTTCCTGCACATGGACGGCGCCCGGATCTCCAATGCGGCGGTCGCGCTCGGCTGCCCCATCGCGGACATCACGTCCGCCGTCGGCGTCGATGCGCTGTCGTTCGGTGGCACGAAGAACGGCGCCCTGGGCGCGGAGGCCGTGGTCCTCCTGCAGCCGGGAAGGGCCGAGCGGCTCGGTCACCTGGTGAAGGGCTCTGCCCAGATGTCGAGCAAGATGCGGTACAACGCAGCGCAGTTCGTCGCCATGTTCGACGGAGACCTGTGGTGGCGCAATGCCACGAACGCGAATTCCATGGCCGCCCGCCTGGCGGTGGGCATCCACGACCTGCCGGGCGTCGAGCTGGTGCAGCCGCAGCGCGTGAACGCGCTGTTCGTCCGCATGCCCGCGCCCATCATCAAGCCACTGCAGGAGCAGTTCCACTTCTACGACTGGATCGAGGCCGACTCCATCGTGCGGCTGGTGACCTCGTGGGACACCACCGCGGATGATGTGGACGCCTTCATCGACGGCATCCGGCGGGCGGTCAGCGGCTGACGCGCGGCCAGCGCACCACGCCCAGCAGCAGGGTGTCGGAGACCGGCCCGAAGACCCAGGAGTCGGAGAACACGGTGCGATCCCCGTGGGCATCGCTCTCCAGCCACCAGCCGCCCGCGTCACGGGCGGTGACGCGCTTGATGACCCGCTGTTCGGGTCGATCCGGTCGCCGTGCCAGCACCACCTCACCCACGCGGGGCGACCTTCCGAACTCCACAATGGCCAGCCGGCGCCAACCCCCGAAGGTCGGCGCCATCGAGCGGCCGCGCACGAGTACCAGCCCGAGGTGCGTTCCCCGCCCGATCGCCATGACGGTAGTCTGGCTTATTAGGTCGAACGTCCCCCTGGAGGTACCAATGCTTCTTTCCATCGCGCATGCGCATTGCGATCTGCCGTGCGGTGTCTACGACCCCGCACAGGCCAAGTTGGAGGCGCAGTCCGTGAAGGCCTGCATGGAGAAATACCATGCGTCCAACGATCCGGACTTCAAGGCACGCGCCGTCTCCATCAAGGAGGAGCGCTCCAACATGGTCAAGGAGCACCTGTGGGTGCTCTGGACCGACTACTTCAAGGCCCCGCACTTCGAGCAGTACCCCGAGTTGCACGGGCTCTTCAACGAGGCGACCAAGCTCGCTGGTGCCGCTGGCACCAAGGGGACGGTTGACGTCGCCGTCGCCGACAGCCTGCTCGCGAAGATCGATGCCATTGCCGACATCTTCTGGCAGACCAAGAAGGCCTAGCCACGCGCACACGGAAGGCCCGATCCCCCCTGCGGATCGGGCCTTCCGTGTTGTCGGCTCAGCTCGTGGTGAGCGGGCCTCCCGCCTGCTGCCAGGCCATGAGGCCGCCGTCCAGGTTGTAGATGCTCGTGAAGCCGGCATCCGCCATGGCGGTCGTCGCCAGGCC
>DAHWFQ010000130.1:0-4686 GCA_027324895.1 Actinomycetota bacterium
CTGGGATCACCTCGCAATGCCCATCCGGGCGGACGCCGCCACAGGGGCCATTGCGCAGATTTTTGGGGCAGGTCATCGGGCAGGTCATGCCGGTGGAGTGCAGCACGCAGGTACCGCACATGCGGCAGTCCCACACCGGGCTCTTCACGAGGTGCTCGAGCTTGGCGCCGATGCCCATTCAGTGCCTCCCTAGAGCAGAGCGCCGGTGGCGCTGGAATCGGCACGGCGCTTCTCGATGAGCTCCTTGGCGCGGCGGACCGCGGTCGAGGCATCCGCGGCGTAGCCGTCGGCTCCCACGACGTCCGCGTACTCCTGGGTCACCGGTGCACCACCGACCATGACGAGCACCTGGTCGCGCAGTCCCGCCTTGGTGATCTCATGGATGTTCTGCTTGAACATCGGCATGGTGGTGGTGAGGAACGCCGACATGCCCACGATGTTGGGCTGGTGTTCCTTGATGGCATTCACGAACTTCTCGGGGCTGGTCTGCACGCCGAGGTCGATCACGGTGAACCCGGCGCCCTCCAGCATGATGTTCACGAGGTTCTTCCCGATGTCGTGGACATCGCCCTTGACGGTGCCCATGACGAAGGTGCCGATGGACTCGGCGCCGGTGTCGGCGAGCAGCGGGCGCAGGATCTCGAGTGCGCCTGACATCGCCTTGCCTGCGATGAGCATCTCCGGCACGAAGTAGTCGCCGCGCTCGAAGCGGGCGCCGACCTCCTCCAGGGCCGGGATGAGCGCCTCGAAGAGGATGGCGCTGGGCGTCATCTCGTCGTCGAGTCCTTGACGTGTGAGTGCGAGCACCGCCGGGCCGTTGCCGGCAAGTGTCTCGTCGAACAGACCCTTGATGATGTCTTCGTGGCTCACGACTGACCATCCTTTCGGCGTCGTTGGTTTGGTTGGAATCTACGCGTCTCATCGATGAGCAGGAGACCGAGCGCAGGCAGGCGGGCCGCCGTGAGGCGCGTCGAGGGGCCGGTGACCGATACGGACGCGATGACCCGGCCGTCACTGTCGCGCACGGGCGCCGCCACGGCGGTGAGACCCTCCTCGAGCTCGTCCTTGATGACCGCGAATCCGCGACGGCGGACCAGCCCCAGGTCGGCGATGAGCTCGGCTCGGGTCGCCAGGGTGTGAGGGGTGCGACGCTCGAGGCGCCCGGGTGGGATGGGTGCCACGTCGAAGGCGAGCAGGATCTTGCCCAGCGCCGAGCAGTGCAGCGGAACCCGGGAGCCCACCCAGTTGCGGGTGCCGAGCAGGTAGGCGCCGTCCGCCTGGTCCAGGGATTCCACGGCCTCACCGATGGCCACCGCGAGATTGGCCGTCTCGCCGGTCACGCTGGCCAGGCGTTCGAGCAGTGGCCGGTACTGCCCTATGAGGTCGGTGTCGGCGGCGCGTGTACGGGCGAAGCGCACGAGCGTCTGGCCGGGGATGAACGCGCCCTCGCGATCGCGCCCCACAAGGCCTTGCCGCTCAAGGGCCGACAGCATGCGCGAGGTCGTGCTCTTGGCGAGGCCGTGGCTCAGGGCCAACTGGGTGAGCAGTGGGGGGCGCTCGGCCTCGAGCACCGAGACGAGCAGCGCGCTAGCGCGATCTATCGCCTGAGCACCCGTTGGTGCACCGGCTCGCGTCTCCGCCATATGGCCTCTGCAGAGTTTCATTATGTGGAACCCATGTTCCACAGGTCCACTGTATAGTCCGAAGGGTTCCAGCGTCAACGATCGCCCGTGTTCGGGTGGAGGAGTCAACGTGTTCCGCAACCAAATGCCCCGCTACGAGATCATGAGCGAAGAGGCGATGGCGACCCTCGACATCGGCTGGCGTCGGATCGTGTCGGAGGTCGGCGTGGAGTTCATGAGCCCCTGGGCCACGGAACTCCTGCGCGAGGCGGGGCAGGAAATCGATGGGGACAACGTCAAGTTCGACCCGGACTGGATCCTCGACCAGGTGGCGAAGGCGCCGCGCGAGTTCGACATGCGGGCCCGCAATCCCCGTCACAACGTGCATCTCGGCGGCGACGCCATGGTGTTCGCCGGTGTGTACGGTCCGCCCTTCGTGCGGCGCGGTCAGGTGCGTAGGGACGCGACCTTCGAGGACTACCGGAACTTCTGCAAGCTCGCCCAGTCCTACGACGCTCTCGACACCGTGGGAGGCGTGGTCTGTGAACCCAACGACCTGAGCCTCGACTCACGGCACCTCGACATGGCCTACGCAGCAGCGACCTTGACAGACAAGATGTTCATGGGGAACGTCGTGACGGCGGAGAACGCCAAGGACGTGATCCGGATGGCGGAGATCCTCCACGGCGGTCGCGCGAAGATCGAGGAGACGCCAGCGCTCATCTCGCTCATCAACTGCAATTCACCGTTGCGCTGGGACGACCGCATGCTCGATTCCCTGCGTGAGTACGCCCTCGCCGGCCAGCCCGTCATCTGCACGCCCTTCCTGCTCATGGGCGCGATGAGCCCGGTGACGATCCCGGCCTCACTGGCGCAGCAGATCGCTGAGGCACTCACCGGCATCGCACTCGTGCAGGTGATCCGTCCCGGTGCCCCCGTGGTGTTCGGCTCGTTCCTGTCCAACATCGACATGCAATCGGGTTCGCCGCAGTTCGGCACCCCGGAGAGCGGCATCGGGCTGCTGGCAACGGGGCAGATCGCCCGTCACTTCGGGCTGCCCTTCCGTGGCGGCGGCGGCCTGAACTCGGCCCACACCGCTGACTACCAGGCGGGCTTCCAGACCATGATGACGATGATGCCGACATTGCTCTCCGGCACGAACTTCGTGCTCCATGCCGCCGGTTGGCTCGAGGGCGGCCTGGTCTCCAGCTACGAGAAGTTCGTCCTGGACATCGAGGTGCTCGAGAGCCTGCTCCACGAGTTCACGCCGGTGACCTTCGACGAGTCCTCGCTCGCGTTCGGTGCGCACGTCGAGGTTGGCCACGGCGGCCACTTCCTGGGAGCGGAGCACACCATGGGCCTGTTCCGCACGGCCTTCTACCGCCCCTGGGTTTCCACGGCGGAGAGCTTCGATCGCTGGACCAAGGGCGGGGCCAAGCCGGCTGACGTCCGCGCGCTCGACATCGTCGACAAGAAGCTGGACGCGTACGTGCAGCCGGAACTCGACGCGCAGGTGCTCGCCGAGCTCGATGAGTTCGTGGCGATGCGGAAATCACAGCTCGACGGCTGAGCGACCCTGTTTCACAACGGGACGGTTTTGCACCACATGATGGAACGGGCTGGAATGCCCATGCGCGGCAGATTGCGCTGCAAATCAAGGACATTCGGCGTTCGGGGACCACTGATGCGGAATCGTTGCGTTACTTCGGCGCGAATTCCTGCACTTCGTCTTGACGTGATATATCCACCACCCAACGATGTGAGCCTGTCGACGTGATTCGCCGACTGCATCACGTTGGGACGACTTCGTGGGTTCTGGGCACGTGCACCTGTGCATCGACGGCCGTTGGGCTGCTGCAGGGGATGGGGTGGTCCGCGAGATCCGCAGTCCCTTCGACCAGCACCTGGTGACGGTTGCGGCCGAGGCGACGGCGTCCGACGTGGATGCCGCCATCGCGGCGGCCCGGCGGGCCTTCGACGAGGGACCCTTTCCGCGCTGGTCGATGGCCGAGCGGTGCGCGTTGGTCGAACTCGTCGCGGACCTGCTGGAACGCGATGCCGCGCTCGTCGCCGCAGCGGAGTCCGCGGACACCGCGAAGCGCCTCATCGAAGCGGAGTACGACATCGCCGATGTCGTCGCGGTGTTCCGCCACTTCGCAGCGCTCGGCCGCTCCCTGCACGAGCGCCTCGTCGACGTCGGGCGCGCGGAGATCGAGAGCCGCATCGCGTACGAGCCGGTGGGTGTATGCGGCCTCATCGGACCCTGGAACTACCCATTGCTCCAGATGTCCTGGAAGGTGGCACCAGCGCTGGTGGCGGGGTGCACATTCATCATGAAGCCCAGCGAGTTGACGCCGTCCACCGCCGGACACCTGATGCGCATCATGATCGAGGCGGGCGTGCCTGACGGCGTGGCCAACCTGGTGCTGGGAGCGGGGCCCATCGCGGGCGCACCGCTGTCCAGCGACCCGCGCATCGACCTGGTGTCGTTCACGGGCGGGCTGACCACGGGCCGACGCATCATGGCTGCCGCGTCTGCCACCGTGAAGAAGGTGGCCCTGGAACTCGGCGGAAAGAATCCCCACGTCATCTTCGCCGATGCCGACCTCGACGCCGCCATCGACAACGCGGTGACCGCGGCCTTCCTCCACTCGGGTCAGGTCTGCTCCGCGGGGACGCGCCTGCTCGTCGAGCGCTCCGTGCACGACGAGGTGGTGGATGCCATCGTCGAGCGTGCCGGCCGCATCCGCCTCGGAGGTCCCGACGACGTGACCACGGAGACGGGTGCGCTCATCAGCGAGGCCCACCTCGTGAAGGTGCAGAAGTACTGCGACGACGGCGTCGCAGAGGGCGCCGTGCTGCGGGTGGGTGGTCGACGGGCCAGCGGCCCCGGCCTCGAGCAAGGCTGGTTCTTCGAGCCCACCGTGCTCGACGAGTGCAACACCCGCATGCGCTGCGTACAGGATGAGTCCTTCGGCCCCATCATGACGGTCGAGGTCTTCGATTCCGAGGACGAAGCCGTGGCCCTCGGCAATGACACCATCTACGGGCTGAGCGGTGGCGT
>DAHWFQ010000246.1:0-9077 GCA_027324895.1 Actinomycetota bacterium
AAGCCGGAGCACACGGTCGACGAGTTCAGGATCGAATCCGCGTGACACCAGCTCACGGCCGCCGAGGTCGCCCTCGACATAGAGGTCGAGCAGGGCGTCGAGCACGTCGTAGTCGGGCAGTGAGTCGCTGTCCTTCTGGTCCGGTCGCAGTTCCGCCGAGGGCGCCTTGTCTATGGAGGACACCGGGATCGGCGGCACCTCGCCGCGTGCCTCGGCGTCTGCGTTGCGCCAACGCGCGAGATCCCAGACCAGGGTCTTGAGGACGTCCTTGATGGGTGCGAAGCCGCCCACGGCATCGCCGTAGATCGTCGAGTACCCGACTGCCAACTCGCTCTTGTTGCCTGTGGCGAGGACGAGGTGGCCCTCCGCATTGCTCACGGCCATCAGGGTGGTGCCACGCACCCTTGCCTGCAGGTTCTCGGCGGCCAACCCGTGCAGCGGCATGGCGGCCGCGTACGCGGACACCATCGGTTCGATGGGGATGGTGCGGATGGGGCAGCCGATGCGCGCGGCCAGGTCTGTCGCGTCGTCGCGCGAGTGTTGCGACGAGTATCGCGAGGGCATGGAGATGCAGTGCACGTGCTCCGCGCCGACGGCGTCCGCGGCGATCACGGCGACGAGCGCGGAATCGATGCCGCCGGAGAGGCCGAGCGCCACCGAGGTGAAGCCGTTCTTCCGCACGTAGTCGCGAGTGGCGACGACGAGCGCCCGATAGGCCTCGGCATGGGGGTGCGGGAACTCGGCGATGGTCGGCTCCAGCGCCCGGTGCGCGTCGACGGCGAAGCGGCCGATGACGACCACATCGGTGCCGTCGGGCAGTGTGCTGCCACCCGCCGAGCTCTCGAGTTCGACGTCGACCAGCATGACGCCCTCCTCGAACATCGGAGCACGCGCGAGCGTCACCCCGTTGGGATCGACGACGTGCGAGTCGCCGTCGAACACCAACTCGTCCTGCGCGCCCACCATGTTCACGTAGGCGATGGGGCAGCCGGCCTCCCGGGAGCGACGCTGCACGAGTTCGCGACGGGTCTGCGTCTTGCCCTGTTCATACGGTGAGCCGTTGATCACCACCAGCAGCCCGGCACCCTGCTCGCGGACCCTTGCCACCGGTCCGCCGTCCTGCCACAGGTCCTCGCAGATGGCGAACGCGACATCCACGCCCGCTATGCGCGCGACCAGGCTCTCCGAACCGGGTACGAAGTTGCGGAACTCGTCGAACACGCCGTAGTTCGGCAGGTGATGCTTCGCGTACACACCGACGATGCGACCTCGATGCATGACGGCCAGGCAGTTCTGGGGACCCCCCGCGGGGCGCCCCAAGGCGGAGGTGGCGTCGCCTGTGACGCCGAGGTACCCGACCACCACACTGACGTCACCGCATCCGTTCGCATCGAGCTCCGCTGCCAGCCGCTCCACCGCCGCCAGCGAGGCCTGCTGGAACGAGGGGCGCAGCGCGAGGTCCTCGATGGGGTAGCCGCACAGCATCATCTCGGGGAAGACCACGAGGTGCGCGCCACTGAACGCGGCCTGCTTCGTCGTCTGCACGACGATCGCGGCATTGCCGGCAAGGTCGCCCACCGTGGGGTTGACCTGCGCGAGTGCGATCCGCATCTGGGCCATGCCGAAACCCTATGCCGGAGCCAATGCCTCCCCGGGCCGTTCACCCTCATGCCTCACGCGCTCCGGTCCCGATGCGCCTGTCCCACGGGAGGCCAGGTCGGGTATGTGCCGCTCCACGGTGCAGTCCGATCCGCGCAATCTGCCCGTAACACGCCGGTGGCACGCTCCATGATGGATGGTTGTGCCGCTGGAAGGGTGTGTCCCATGGACAAGCAGACCGAATTCGTCCTCCGCTCCATCGAGGAGCGGGATATCCGTTTCGTGCGGCTGTGGTTCACGGACGTGCTCGGGTTCCTGAAGTCCGTGGCCGTCGCGCCCGCGGAGCTCGAGGGCGCCTTCGAAGAGGGCATCGGCTTCGATGGGTCGGCGATCGAGGGCTTCGCGCGCGTGCATGAGAGTGACATGCTGGCCTGGCCCGATGCATCCACCTTCCAACTGCTGCCCAGCCGCGGAGATGCGAGCGGTGTGGCGCGCATCTTCTGCGACATCACCATGCCCGACGGTTCCCCGTCCTGGGCCGACCCGCGCCATGTGCTCAAGCGCTCCCTGGCCAAGGCGGCGGACATGGGCTTCAGCTTCTACACGCACCCGGAGATCGAGTTCTTCCTCTTCAAGCACGAACCGCAACCGGGCACGCTGCCGATCCCGATCGACAACTTCGGCTACTTCGACCATTCCCCGCACGGAGTCGGCTACGACTTCCGGCGGGAGGCCATCCTGCTGCTCGAGCAGATGGGCATCTCCGTCGAGTTCTCGCACCATGAGGGTGCGCCGGGACAGCAGGAGATCGACCTCCGCTACGCGGATGCCCTCACCACCGCCGACAACATCATGACCTTCCGCGCGATCGTGAAGGAGGTGGCGCTGAAGGAAGGGCTGTACGCGTCGTTCATGCCCAAGCCCTCCAGCGCCTACCCGGGCTCCGGGATGCACACGCACCTCTCACTGTTCGAGGGCGACCGCAATGCCTTCTATGAGGCCAACAGCCAGTACCAGCTCTCGAAGGTGGGCCAGCAGTTCGTCGCCGGCCTCCTGCGTCACGCGGGCGAGATCACCGCGGTGCTCAACCAGTGGGTCAACTCGTACAAGCGCCTGGCGGGCGGTGGCGAGGCCCCTGCGTACGTGTGCTGGGGCCACAACAACCGGTCGGCCATGGTGCGCGTGCCCATGTACAAGCCGGGCAAGGGCAACAGCACACGGATCGAGGTGCGCTCGCTCGACACGGCCTGCAATCCCTACCTCGCCTTCGCCGTCCTCCTCAACGCAGGGCTCAAGGGCATCGAGGAGGGCTACACGCTGCCCCCGGGCGCGGAGGACGACGTGTGGAGCCTCACCGCCGCGGAGCGCCGGGCCATGGGGATGACGGCGCTGCCGACCAGCCTCGGCGAGGCCATCCGGGTCATGGAGGGCAGCGATCTCGTCGCCGAGACCCTGGGTGAGCACGTCTTCGACTTCTTCCTCCGCAACAAGCGCGCCGAGTGGGAGGAGTACCGCCGTCAGGTGACGCCGTTCGAGCTGGAGAAGTATCTTCCCGTGCTGTGACGAGGGACGACCGCGATGAACGCTGACGGCCTGCAGCGCATCTCCTCGACCTCCTCACGCCTCCTGCGCGTCGGTGTGCGCAACACGGACGTGGCCCTGGGGCTCCTGCTGCAGGAGCCGCTGGCCTCGGTGTTCGCAGGGGAGTCGCTGGACGATCTCGACCTCGCCGCCGACCCCGATCAAGCCCTGTCCGTGCTGGCGGACATGGCGGCAGTGGCCCCGGAATCGCTGTCCATCCTCGCCAACGACCACGGCGCGCGGCATCGCGTGCTGGCCGTGATCGGCACCTCGCGCGGTCTGGCCGAGCACTTCGTGAAGCGGCCCCAGGACCTGGCGCTGCTCGCGACCGGAGGGCCCTGGGAGCGACTGGCTTCCGCCGATGCGATGCGCGCCTATCTGCTGGAAGGCGCAGGGGCAGACGCGGCCATGGCGGTCCCGCACGCCACCGTCACGGGCATGCCGGCACGCAATGAACTGCGGGTGCGTTACCGCCGACTGCTCGCGTGCATCGCGGCGCAGGACCTCGCGCACGGCGTGCCCTTCGAGCGCGTCGCGGAGATGCTCTCCGACCTGGCCGACGCAGTGCTGCAGACCGCGCTCGCCATCGCCCAGGCGGAACTCGCCGACGTCGCCACGCCCTGCCGCTTCGCCGTCATCGCGATGGGCAAGTGCGGCGGCCGCGAGCTCAACTACATCAGCGACGTCGACGTGATCTTCGTCGGCGAACCTCTCGACGGCGACGAGGAGCCGACCAAGGCCCTGCGCACGGCCACCGTGCTGGCGACGAACGTGATGTCCATCTGCCAGGACCTCACCGCCGAGGGGTCGATCTGGCAGGTGGATGCCGCACTTCGACCGGAGGGCAGGGACGGCGCGCTGGTGCGCACGCTCAAGTCGCATGTCGGCTACTACGAACGCTGGGCCCAGACCTGGGAGTTCCAGGCGCTGCTCAAGGCGCGCGCGGTGGCTGGTGACGTCGATCTGGGCGCCGCGTACGTCGACGCCATGCTGCCCATGGTGTGGTCGGCGACGGCACGCCCGAACTTCGTGAGCGACGTACAGGGCATGCGCAGGCGCGTCGAGCGGGAGATCCCCGCGGACCAATTGCCACGTGAGCTCAAGCTCGGTCCGGGGGGCCTGCGGGACGTCGAGTTCTCCGTGCAACTGCTGCAGCTCGTGCACGGGCGGACCGACCCCGGCCTGCGCGCGCGGAGCACCATGGAAGCGCTGACCGCCCTCGCCGAGCGAGGCTATGTCGGGCGCGAGGACGCCGCGGTGATGGCGAGTTCGTACCGCTTCGAGCGCACACTGGAGCATCGCATCCAGCTCCTCGAACTGCGGCGCACGCACCTGGTGCCCACCGACGACCTGCAGTTGCGCACCATTGCCCGCTCGCTGCAGATGCGCACCACCGAGCAGTTGGACAAGGTCCTCCGCCACCACACGAAGGACGTACGGCGCATCCACGAGAAGCTGTTCTACCGTCCACTGTTGCAGGCGGTGGCCCGATTGGACGGTGGCGATGCGCGCCTGACCATGGAGCAGGCCGTGGAACGGCTGCGCGCGCTCGGATACCGCGACCCCGAGGGCGCCATGCGGCATGTCGAGGCGCTCACGACCGGCGTCTCACGACGTGCCGCCATCCAACGCACACTGCTGCCCGTGCTCCTGTCATGGTTCGCGGAGACCCCGCTTCCCGACCAGGGGCTGCTGGGCTTCCGTCGCGTCTCCGACGCCCTCGGCACGACGCCCTGGTACCTGCGCCTGCTGCGCGACGACTCCGCCGTCGCAGAGCGCATGGCTCGGATCCTCGGCTATTCGCGCCTGGCGACGGACCTCCTGCTGACCGCGCCGGAGTCGGTGGCGATGCTGGAGCACCTCGATGACCTGCAGCCCCGTTCGCTGCCGCAACTGCTCGCGGAGTTCCGTGCCACCGCGGAACGACAGGATGGCGCGCCAAGCGCGGTGAGCATCCTGCGCAGCCTGCGCCGTCGGGAGCTCTTCCGCATCACCGCGGCGGACATCATCGGACTGATCGGCCCCGTCGATGTCTGCGTGGCGCTCAGCGACGTCACGGAGGCGACCGTGGCCGCGGCCTCCGAGGCCGTCGTGCGTGACTGGGAGGAGCGCAGACAACGTGCGTTCCCGACCCGGTTCGCGATCGTGGCCATGGGACGCTTCGGTGGTCGTGAACTGTCCTACGGCAGTGATGCCGACGTGATCTTCGTGCATGACCCGATCGACGAGTCCGTCGACTGCCTGGGGGCGGCGGTCGAGGTCGCGAGCCTGCTCACGAACCTGCTCGCGGCGCCGGGCACCGAGCCGCCCCTCCTCGTGGACGCCGACCTGAGACCGGAGGGGCGCAGCGGGGCCTTGGTGCGTTCCCTGCAGGGGTACACGGCGTACTACGCGCGTTGGTCACTGAGTTGGGAGAGCCAGGCGCTGCTGCGCGCCCGTCCCTTCACCGGTGACGAGCAACTCCGCGCCGACTTCGTGTCGCTCATCGACCGCATGCGCTATCCGGCTGGGGGACTGCCGGACGCCGAGGTGCGCGAGATCCGACGGATCAAGGCGCGCGTCGAGGCCGAGCGCCTGCCCCGTGGCGCGGATCCCGCGCTGCACACGAAGTTGGGACGCGGCGGACTCGCGGACGTCGAGTGGCTCGTGCAGTTGCTGCAGCTCCAGCACGCGGCGGCCGTCCCCGCCTTGCGCCACCTGTCCACGCTCGGTGCGCTCGCCGCTGCCCGCGACGCGGGGCTGCTCACCCTGCAACAGCACGACACGCTGGTCGCCGCCTGGATCATGGCCACGCACATCCGGAACCTGCAGATGCTCCTCACCGGGAAGTCGCAGGATCAGGTCTCCACCGACCTCACCGACCTGCGCCTCATGGCCGATGTGCTGCAGGTGTCGAGCGGCGCCGCCCTGCTCGACGAGTACCGGCGCGTCACCCGCCGCGCACACAAGGTGTTCGAGACGGTGTTCTACGGCCATGCCCCCGACGGCGTGGACCAGCACTAGCGAGCGGCCCAGGGGAGGGGGTTGGCGCGGCATCACCGGGTACGGCTACGGTGATTGCATGGGTACAGCAGTGATCCTCATCGTCATCATCGTCGTGCTCGGCCTCATCGCCGTGGCGCAGTACAACTCCCTCGTCCGCCTCAACGTGGGCGTCGACGAGGCCTTCGCGCAGATCGAGGTGCAGCTGCAGCGGCGCTCGGACCTCATCCCCAACCTGGTGGAGACCGTGAAGGGCTATGCCGCGCATGAGAAGGACACCTTCGAGCGCGTCGTGAACGCACGCGCGGCCGCCACATCCGCCCACGGGGTCGCCGAGGTGGCGGCTGCCGACGGGCAGCTGACACAGGCCCTGCGCGGTCTGCTCATGGTGGCGGAGGCCTACCCGGAGCTCAAGGCATCGGCGAACTTCATGTCCTTGCAGGAGGAGTTGGCTGCTACGGAGAACAAGGTCTCCTTCTCGCGCCAGTACTACAACGACAATGTGCGCAAGCTCAACGCCACCATCAAGGCCGTGCCCGGCATGTGGTTCGCCGGCATCGCCAAGGTCACGGCCCGGGTGTTCTACGAGGTTGCCGATCCCGGTGCACGCAATGCGCCGAAGGTGCAGTTCTAGTGGCGGTGAGCTTCGCGGCTCGGCAGGAAGCCAACCGCCGCAAGACCATCCTCCTGCTCGCCTTGATGGCGTCGCTGGTCGCCCTGCTCGTCTGGGCGGCCGGGGTGTACCTGGGGTACTCGTCAGTCGGCATCGTGCCGATAGCGGTCGGCATCTCGTTGGCGGGCGTGTGGGGCTCGTACTACGCGAGCGATCGCATCGTGCTCACCATGACCGGGGCACGGCTGGTGGATGAGTCCTCGGCGCCCCAGCTGTTCAACATCGTCCACGAGGTGACGATCGCCGCTGGCATGCCCATGCCCAAGGTGGCCATCGTCGAGGACGAGGCCCCGAATGCGTTCGCGACCGGTCGTGACCCGGAGCACGGGGTCATCGCCTTCACCACCGGCATCCTGCGCATCATGGACCGCGAGCAGTTGCAGGGAGTGGCGGCGCATGAGATGGCACACGTCGCCAACCGCGACACCCTGGTCTCCGCGGTCGCTGCCACCACTGCCGGCGCCATTGCGCTGCTCTCCGACATGCTCGTGCGCATCATGTGGTTCGGCGGTGGCCGTCGGGGTAACCGCGACAGCCGTGACGGGGGCAACCCGCTGGTGCTGATCGCCGCCATCGTCGTCATGATCCTGGCGCCGCTCGCCGCCGTGCTGCTGCGTGCAGCCGTGAGCCGCAGCCGCGAGTCGCTGGCGGACGCCACGGGCGTGGAGTTCACGCGCAACCCCGCTGGCCTCCGTCGCGCGCTGGAGGCCCTGGCGGCGGACAGCACCGTGGTGCAGCAGACATCGACGGCCGTGGCCCACGTGTGGATCGAGTCGCCCCTGGACGACTCCGCCGTGAACAAGTTGTTCTCCACCCACCCGCCGCTGCAGGAGCGCATCGCCATCCTGCGCCAGATGGAAGGCGGCGTGAGCTAGGGCCGACGGCCGGCGCGGTCAGTCGGCGGGCTCGTCGGAGGTGATCGGCGAGGGCTTGTGCAGTGCCGGCTTGAGCACGGTGCGCATGCCGATCGTGAAGATGATGGGCGAGAGGAACACGCAGATGCTGCCCAGCAGCAGGGTGGCCTGCGGGCTCACCCACTGCGCGACGTTCCCGCCCAGGGCTGCCGCCAATGCGGCCGCGCTGCCCTCGATCGTCCACAGGGTGCCCAACGCCGCCACAGCGGTGCCGCGCGGTCTGACCAGGTCGATGGTCTCCAAGTAGAAGACCTGGGCCGGGCCCATGAGGGCGAAGGCGAGCGCGATCTGCAGCATGAGCCACCAGCCGATGGGCACCCAGGCCAAGGGGATGAGCGAGATGGCACAGGCGAGCACCGAGTTCCGGAGGCCCAGCAGGGGCGCCACGTTCTTGGCCTTGGCTCCCGCCCACACGGTGCCGATGATGGAACCGACGCCGATCGCCGACATGAGTGGCCCCGCCTGCGCACGGTCCCCGGCGAGGGTGGCGAGGGCGGGGATGCCGATGGTGATGAAGCCCATGGCCATGCCCATCGACGCACCCTCGAGTGCAAGCAGGCGCATCGCGGGTGAGCGCAGGATGCCCGGTTCCCCCTCCACACGATCCTCCGGCACCCAGCCCTTGGAGAAGGGATGCACCGCGAGCAGCCCCCCACCGATGAGCATGAAGACAGACACGGTGTAGAGCGCATCGGCAGTCCCGATGTGCAGTGCGATGAGGGTCGCGAAGACGGGTCCGAGGAGCTGCATCACGTTCATGTGCGCGGAATCCAGGCCATATGCGGTGCGCACCCGCTCAGCCCCCACAATGGTCCGCCAGATCGGTCGCACACTCATGTTGATCGGGGGAGCCACCGTGCCCTTGACAGCGCTCAGTGCGATGGCGGTTCCCGCGGAGGAGGCGAAGGTGCCGAGCATGCCGGTCGCAATCGCGTAGGCCGGCACCAGCACCATCAAGGGGACGGTCTGGCCGTAGCGATCGACGAACTGGCCGCGCGGTGTGGCGCTCAGCGAGCCCAACAGGCTGCCCGCGCCCAGGGCCAACCCGGCGGTACCGACACTGCCCGTGGCGTGCTGGACATGGAAGAACGTGGCCAGGTCCACCATGGAGTACGCGAGCCGCGGGAAGGTGGCGGCCACCAGAAGGCTGAAGACGCCGCGAATGCGCAGCAACCCGCGGTACGTCCCCATCCGTGCACCCTAAGTCCGGACGGCGGGCACCGCACCGAATGCGAGGTGGGTGGCACTCCGCACCGGGTCAAAGGTCGCACCTGCATCACGATGGCGTTGCGGCTGAGTCTCAGTTCGGCATCAATCCGCGTCGGCGT
>DAHWFQ010000250.1:0-5033 GCA_027324895.1 Actinomycetota bacterium
CAGCACCCAGGCCAGCGCCAACTGTCCCATGGTGAGCCCGAGATCGGACGCGATGGGCTGCAGACCCTGCACTGCGACCAGCACGTCCTCGCCCAACAACCGTTGGATGAAGCCCTTGCCCTGCTCGCTGGTGGCGCGGGAGCCCTCCGGGACAGGTGCACCGGGCTTGTACTTGCCCGACAGTACGCCCTGGGCCATGGGCGACCAGACGATCTGACCGATCCCCAGCTCCCGTGACGCGGGCACCACGCGCGCCTCGATGACGCGATACAGCGCCGAGTACTGCGGCTGGTTGGAGACCAGGCGGTCGAAACCCATCGCATCGGCGATGCGCGCGGCCTCGCGAAGCTGCTCGGCGCTCCACTCGCTGACGCCGACGTACAGGACCTTCCCCTGCCGCACCAGGTCATCGAACGCGCGAAGGGTCTCCTCCAGCGGGGTCTCCACGTCCATCCGGTGCGCCTGGTAGAGATCGACGTAGTCGGTCTGGAGCCGGCGCAGGGAGGCGTTGCAGGATTCGATGATGTGCTTGCGCGAGAGTCCACGGTCGTTGGCACCCGGCCCCATCGGCCAGTAGACCTTGGTGAAGATCTCCAGACCCTCGCGTCGCTGGCCCAGCAGGGCGCGACCGAGCACCTCCTCCGCCTTGCCGGCGGCGTACACATCGGCGGTGTCGAAGGTCGTGATGCCACAGTCGAGGGCGGCGTTGACGCAGGCGCGGGCAGCGTCCTCCTCGACCTGCGAGCCGTGCGTGATCCAGTTGCCGTACGAGATTTCTGAGACCTTGAGGCCGCTCTTGCCGAGATGTCGGAATTCCATGGAGCGATCCTATGGAGTTCCGCGTCATGGAACCCGACGCCCCCCGCTCGCCCTGCTTTGACGCGACCCATGCATCGTGGTCAAATTGCGCAACAACTTCATACGACTCCGTTCAGGGAAAGATCGGTGAGAAACCGACGCTGACCCGCAGCCGTGAGGGGTGCTGGCACCCTGAGCCGGAATGCCTGAGGAAGTCCATCAACCAACCGTCGTGGTCTGCGGTGTGGCATGCACACATGGACCGGACTGGCGCAGCCGGTCCTTTCCTTCTGTCTTCCAAATCGTCGACCCGTTCCGCGACAGCGAACGCATGGAACCACTTCGCTCCCGCGTTCCACGAAAGGAAGACCGTGCTCCACACGACCCTTCGCAGGACGGGCTCAGCAATCGTCATTGCGCTCCTCGGCGCTGGCCTTGCAGCCGTCCCTGCCCATGCGACCCCGGGCCTCTTCGGCTCGCAGGACGCCACCTATGACGGCGTGTACCGCCAGTCGCTCGTCATCGCCGGCCTGCGAGCCGCGCACGTGGCGGTGCCCAGGACTGCCGTGGCCTGGCTCGACGCCCAGCAGTGCGCGGACGGCGGGTTCCAGTCCCTGCGCACGGACCTCACCCAGCCCTGCACCCTTCCCGATCCGGCCAACTACGTGGGTGAGGACACGAACTCCACCGCTGCGGCCGCGTTCGCATTCGCTGCCCTCGGCGACCGAGCCCGAGCGGCCCGGGCCGTCGCCTACCTGCGCAGGGCCCAGAACCACGACGGCGGCATCCCCTACTACGCCGGTGGCGACAGCGACGTGAACTCGACGGCCATGGCGATGCTCGGCCTCCGGGCCAATCGGGTGGCACCCGCTGCCGTCAAGCGTGGTGGGTCCAGTCCCCTCAACTACCTGGTGAGCGCCGGTGTGGGCTGCGAGGGCACGTCGAGCACCCGGGGCGGACTCGGGTACCAGGTGTCGAAGCCGAACCTGCCTTCGGACATGGCCACGGTGCAGGCGCTCGCGGCACTCTCGGTGAAGGTGCCGTGGATGCAACACCATCGGGACCTGCTCCGGAACACGCCACAGCCCCAGCTCCGGTGCCCGGGTTCACTCCCGCACGACGAGGCGACGCTGCGGCGTGTGGTCGCGGGCTACACCGCGCGCGAACTGGCGACCAACCACAACCTCATCCCGAATTCCTACGGACCGGGAAGTGACATCACATCCTCGGCGTGGGCCGTGATCGGGCTGGCCGGCGCCAACCTGGCGGGGGTCCAGGGCACGGCCACGGACATCGCCATCCGCATGGCGGCAAGGTCCTACGTGTTCGATGCCAAGGGTCAGGCCAACGCCGGGCGCGCGGGCATCCTGCTCATGGTCGCGGTGTCGCGTGGTGATCGGCCGACGAGTTTCGGCGGCATGAACCTCATCTCGATCGTCCTGGGGACGCTCGGCTCGTGATGCGCATCCTCCGGACGGCGCTTGCCGCGGCACTGCTCAGTGTCGCGGCGGCGCCGTCCGCCGAGGCGGCCACCAGCTACGCCTACTGGTCCTACTGGCAGGCGCATGGGAACACCTGGGCCTACGCGAACGTCGGACCGGCAACCTCCCCCGCCGTCGACGGCGCCGTCGACGCCTGGCGCTTCACGGTCTCCTCTGAGTCTCGGGCCAGCCGGCCGTCGAGCCCACCCGACTTCGCGCGCGTCTGCGGCACCACCGCCAAGCAGCCGGGCCATGCACGAATTGCCATCTCCATCGAATACGGCAACGGCGGACCGGCGCCACGCAGCGCGTGCGCCGTGGTGGAGGACGGGCTCTCCCGCATGTCCGCGCTGGGCAGCATCTCCTCCCTCCGCCTGCACGATGGCTTCATCTGCGCCATCGACTCGTTCCCGGCATCCGGCTGCGGCGATGCCGTCTCCAACACCGCGACCGCAGGCCCGACGTCCTCCAGGCCCGGGTCCACGGACAGCAACTCGCCGATCCCGACCCTGCTCACCCTCGTCCTGGGCGGTGTAGCGGTGGCCCTGGCGATGCGCAGCGCCCGAATACAGCGCGGCCAGCAATGACGAATCCGCTGCTGCGACATGACCGGCTCGTGCGGTGGCTGCATCCTGTGGCCTGGTGGATGTGGGCCCTCGGCCTGGCAGCGGCCGCGTCCAGCACCGACAACCCCCTGCTGCTGCTGGGGTTGGCGTCGGCCGCGTCACTCGTCATGCTGACGCGCGGCGCCAAGGCACCTTGGGCGGCGTCCATGAAGCCCATGCTGCAGATCGCCGTGATCCTCATCATCGCCCGCATGCTGTTGCAGTCGGTGCTGGGCGCGCCCATGGGCACGCACATCGCCGTGAGGCTGCCTGCACTGCCCATGCCACCATGGCTCACCGGCGTGCGCCTGGGCGGCGTGGTGACCTTCGAGAGCCTCGTGACAGGGGCGGCGGAAGGACTGCGCTTCGCCGCCATCCTCCTGTGCGTTGCGGCCGCCACGAGCGTGGCCGCACCCAGCCGCCTCTTCCGTGCGCTGCCGTCGGGCATCGGTGATGTCGGCACCCTGCTCATCGTGGATGCCACCCTGGTCCCCCACCTCGTGCAGGACTTCCGCCGCACCACTGCCGCGCGTCGGCTGCGCGGTCGCCCGGTCCGAGGGGTGCGTGCGGCAGCCGGCTCCCTCACGCCCGTCGTCGAGTCGGCCCTGGAGCGCAGCGTGCAATTGGCTGCATCCATGTTCAGCCGCGGCTACGGGCTGCCGGTTCGCGCGACCCGGCATCGACCGGATCCGTGGCGTCCCGCCGAGACGCTGGTGGCCGCCTGCGGCGCCGCCGTGGGCCTGCTCTGCCTCCTCGGGGGCGGCGGCACGACACTCGCGGTGTCGCCCATGCGGTGGCCCAGCCTCTCGCTGGCAGCAGCGTGCGCGGTCGCGTTGGCCATGCTCCCCGCCTTCCTCACACCGCGAACGCCGTCGACGGACTTCGTGGAGGTGGTGTAGGTGGCCATCCGCTTCGAGCATGTCACGTTCACCTACCCCGACGCGACAGCGCCGACCCTGCGTGACGTCGACATCTCCATCGTTGAAGGCGAGTTCGCACTCGTCATCGGGGAGACCGGCGTGGGCAAATCCACGTTGCTGCGCCTCATGAACGGGACCGTGCCCCATCTCAGCGGCGGCACCCTCGAGGGTGATGTGCTGGTCCAGGGGCGGTCGATCCGCCAACACCTGCCCAACGCGTTCGCAGCCAGCGTGGGCGTGGTTCCGCAGGACCCGCTCACCAGCTTCGTCTCCGATGTCGTGGAGGACGAGCTTGCGTACACCATGGAATCGCTGGGCCTGGACTCCGGCACCATGCGCAAGCGCATCGAGGAGACGGTGGATCTCCTCGGCCTCGAGCAGTTGCGCGGGCACGCCATCCGCACCCTCTCCGGCGGGCAGTTGCAGCGGGTGGCGATCGCGTCCGTGCTGGTCGCCCATCCGGCGGTCATCGTCCTCGACGAACCCACCAGCGCGCTCGATCCGACCGCTGCCGACGAGGTGCTCGCCGCCCTGCAGCGGCTGGTGCACGACGTCGGAATAACCGTCGTGGTCTCGGAACATCGTCTGGAGCGGGTCCTCCAATACGCCGACCGCGTGGTGGCCGTGGACGCGGCGGGCCACGTGCGCATCGAACTCCCCCGCACCATCATGGCTGATGCCACGAGTGTCCCCCCGATCGTCGATCTGGCACAGCGAATGGGTTGGGATCCCGTGCCGTTGACCGTGCGGGAGGCGCGGGTATCCGCCGTTGAGCTCCGGGCACGCTTGCTGGAGCGGAGGCCGCCACTCCGCCTGGTGCCGCAGAGCGACCCGGCCGAGATCGTCGTTGACCGGGCGACGGTGCGCTACGGCCTGCATACTGCACTCGCGGGCCTCTCACTGTCGCTCGCAGCTGGGGAGATCTGCGCGCTCATGGGCCGCAACGGCGCAGGCAAGTCGACGCTGCTGCGGGCCCTGTCCGGCGCGCAGGTCCCGCAGTCGGGGCGGGTGCGGGTATCCGGCGTCGATCCGGCGACACTGCGCGCCGAGGCCATCCCCCATCACATCGGCGTCGTCCCGCAGCAACCCGGCGACCTGCTGCTCGGAAATCGGGTGGCGTCGGAGTGTCGGGATGCGGACAGGGACGCGCGCCTCGCGCCCGGGACCACGCGCTCGCTGCTCGCCCTGCTCGCCCCCGAGCTCGACGATGATGCCCATCCACGGGATCT
>DAHWFQ010000010.1:0-3550 GCA_027324895.1 Actinomycetota bacterium
ACGCGATCAGCGTGGCCACGCTCATCGCGAGGGCGAGTCGGACCCTTGGCACCCTCGCAACGTAGCGAGTGGAACCGAGCCCGTCTCCCCCGCTGACTAGCCTTGTGCCATGCAGTTGCACGGGCGCATCTCAGCGAATGAGCCGCTGCTCGTGGTGGCGCTGGAACTGGAGGCCATCGCACTCCGCGAGTTGGGGCTGCCCATGCTGGTGACAGGTGCCGGAAAGGTCAACGCGGCAGTCGCCGTCGCCACGGCCATCAATGCCACCCGCCCACGCGAACTCATCAACCTGGGCACCGCGGGTGGCCTCAAGGAGCATGTCCAAGGCACCCACCTCGTCCGCAGCGTGATCGAGCATGACATCGACGACGCCTCGATCTTCGCCATCGCGGACGTCCACTGCAGCCTGCCCATCAACCTCGCCCGCGAGGGCATGATCCTCGCCACCGGTGATCGCTTCATCTCCGACAGCGCCGACCGGGAGTTGCTGGCCGTCGTCGCGGACATCGTCGACATGGAGGGCTACGCCATCGCCAAGGCTGCAGCAATCGGCGGAGTCGCACTCACCATGGTCAAGCACGTGAGCGACCAGGCTGATGAGTCCGCTGCCCATTCGTGGGCCGACTCGGTCACGCACTGCTCCCACCAGCTCGCCGCGTGGGTGCGAGATCACGTCTGAATCGAGCTCATCCAGCGAGGCCCGCGCGTACTGTGTCGCGCATGACCGATGTCATCGACGTCAAGGACCTGCACAAGGATTTCGGTGCGACGCGAGCACTCGACGGATTGGATCTGAAGGTCGCCGCGGGCGAGGTGCACGGTTTCCTGGGCCCCAACGGCGCGGGGAAGACGACGACCCTGCGCTGCCTGCTCGGGCTGCTCCGCGCGGACTCGGGGAGCGCCACCGTGCTCGGCCTCGACCCCTGGCGGGATGCCGTCGAGTTGCACAAGCGGCTTGCGTACGTTCCGGGCGATGTCGCCCTGTGGCCCGGTCTCACCGGCGGCGAGGTCATCGACCTGCTGGGGCGCCTCCGAGGCGGTCTCGATGAGCAGCGCCGCGCTGCGCTGATCGCACGCTTCGACCTCGACCCCAGCAGGAAGACGCGCACCTACTCCAAGGGCAACCGTCAGAAGGTCGCGCTCATCGCGGCGCTCGCATCGAAGGTGGACCTGCTGCTGCTCGACGAGCCGACGAGCGGCCTCGATCCCCTCATGGAGCGCATGTTCCGCGAAGTGGTGGCCGAGTGGAGGGGCGACGGCCGCACCGTGCTGCTCTCGAGCCATATCCTGAGTGAGGCCGAGGCCCTGTCCGATCGCATCAGCATCATCCGCGCGGGCCGCATCGTGGAGACCGGCAGCTTGGCGGCCATGCGCCATCTCACGCGCACCAGCGTCATCGCCGAGTTGCGCGAGGTCCCAGTCGGGCTCCACACCATCGACGGCGTACACGACTGCTTGGTCACCGGCCGCCAGATCACCTGCAAGGTCGAACAACACGCACTCGACGGCTTCCTGACTGCGCTGCAGCGATTCGGGATCGTCTCGCTCGCGACGCAACCGCCGACCCTCGAAGAGCTGTTCCTCTCCCATTACCGCGAGGCCTAACCGTGTCTGCATTCGCCGGCACTCGCGCGCTGCTTCGATTCGCCTGCCGCCGTGATCGCGTCATGCTCCCCGCCTGGATGGCGGCCTACCTCGCTTACACGGTGGGCGGCACCGCGGCAGCTGTCGCCCTCTACCCGAGCATGCAGTCCCGCCTCGATGCGGCCGCGGCCATCAACGGCCTGCCCGCGTTGATGGTCATGTACGGCAGGGTCTGGGATCCGCAATCGCTGGGTGCGGTCGCCATGATGAAGCCCATCGGCTTCGGCGGCATCTTCGCCGGCATCCTCGCCATCCTCATCGTGACCCGGCACACGCGCACGGAAGAGGAGTCCGGACGTCTCGAACTCGTGGGCTCACTGGTCGTGGGCAAGTGGGCACCACTGGCGTCCGCACTCACGCTGGTGGCCATGGTGATGACCGTGTTCTGCCTCGTCAACGGCTTCGGCGTGTCGGCCTCTGGGCTGCCCGCGGGCAGCGCCTGGGCCTTCGCCGCCTCGGCCTCGTTGTGCGGCCTCACCTTCGGCGCGATCGCCGGACTCACCGCGCAACTCACGCAGGCGGCGCGCGCCTCGAATGTCCTCGCATTCATCGGGCTCGCCGCCGCCTGGCTCCTGCGCGGAAGCGCCGACGCGGCCGGCACGACGACCACCGCGGCGTGGTGGACATGGCTCTCCGCGGTCGGCTGGCAAGACCAGGTGAGGGCCTTCAGCGGCGACCACTGGGGGGTGCTGCCGCTGTTCGCGCTGGCCATCATCGCTCTGGTCGTGGCCGCATTCGCCCTCGCCCGCCAACGTGATCTTGATGCCGGTCTGGTGCCGCAGCGGCCCGGCAGGCCGCGCGCGCGGGCGACACTGCGATCGCCGTTCGCGCTGGCCATGCGGCTGCAGCGCGGACTGCTGTTGGGCCTGACCTTGAGCTACCTGTTCATGGGGATGCTCCTGGGCGCAGTGGCATCGACGGCGAGCAGGTTCCTCGAGAGCAATTCGATGCGGAAGTGGCTGGAGACGGTTGCCGGAACATCGGACCCCCTTGCCTCGTTCATGGTCTTCGAACTCGGATTCGTGTCGTTGATGACCGGCGTCTGTGCCGTGCTGCTGGCGCGTCGGCTGGGCAGTGAGGAGCAGGCCGGCCGCGTGGAGCCGCTGCTCGCCGGATCGGTCTCGCATTCGCGACTGCTCGGCGCCAACGTGGCCGTGGCCATGCTCGGCTCGGCGCTGCTGCAGGCGGTCGTCGGGTTCGCCTTCTGGATCGGCAACGCCCTGCAGACCGGCGAGCATGGCGGCCTGCTCGACGCGCTGGCCCGCACCTTGGTCTACCTGCCCGCGGTCTGGGTGGTCATGGCAGTCGCATTCGTGGTGCTCGCGCTGGCGCCGACGCTCTCCTACCTCGGCTGGGTGCTTGCTGGCGGCACCGTGCTCATCGCGGAATTCGGTCCCATGTTCAAGTGGCCGTCGCTGCTCATGGATCTCTCGCCGTACACGCACGTGCCGCGAATGCCGGCTACCCCGATGCTGTGGACACCGACCATCTGGCTCAGCCTGTTGGTGGCGACACTGCTCTCCGTCGCCTTCGCGGGTTTCCGCCGACGGGACCTGGCCACGCCCTAGTCGACAGCCGGGCCGCGATCACTCCGGGCGCTCCGCGCGGCTGGCCTTGCGCAGGTACATCTCCGCATCGGCCTGCGCATGAGCCGCGTCGAAGTCCGCTGCACTGCGCCACTCTGCGACGCCGTACGAGGCGCCGATCGGCAGCAGGGGCAGCACGCGTTCCAGGACCTTCGTCGCGGCCGGGGCCGAGGTGGCCGGGAGCAGCAGGAGGAATTCATCGCCCCCCGTGCGCACGACGCTGTCCTGCGGGCGCAGATGTGACAGCAGCGCTTCCGCCACCTGCACGAGCAGGGCATCGCCCGCGGCGTGGCCGCGCTCGTCGTTCACGCGCTTGAAGT
>DAHWFQ010000135.1:0-16040 GCA_027324895.1 Actinomycetota bacterium
GCCGGATCCGCATGGCGTCGGGTGTGGTGGTCGTGCTGCTCGCGATCCTCGTGGCACTGGGCCTGCACCAGTTCGCCGCGACCGGTCAGTTCGATCCAAGCCACTGGACGCCCTTCGGCCAGCTCGTGGTGTGGCGCTACCTCGGTGTGGGCCTGCTCGGCACGCTGCAATCCGCAGGCGTGGTGGCCGTGCTCGGCGCGCCCCTCGGCGCGCTGCTCGCCTTCGGTCGACTGAGCACGATCCGGCCGGTGCGATGGTTGTGCACGACCTACATCGAGGTCGCACGCACCGTCCCCGTGCTGCTCCTCATCTACCTCATGCTCTTCGGCCTGCCCCAGCTCGGCATCAATGCCCCGGTGCTCTGGAAGATGGCCATCCCGCTGACCTTCGTGAGCTCCGCCGTGTTCGCGGAGATCGTCCGGGCCGGCGTCATCAGCCTCCCCAAGGGCCAGAGCGAGGCCGCCCTCAGCCTGGGCCTGCGCAAGCGCCAGGCCACGCGCCACGTCATCCTGCCCCAGGCGCTGCGGAACGTCTCACCGTCCCTGCTCACACAGCTCGTGAGCCTGCTCAAGGACACGACGCTGGGCTACATCGTCGCCTACACCGACCTGCTGTACCGCGGCCAGTTGCTCACGTCGTTCCTGAACCAGCTGATCCCGACCTACCTCGTGGTGGCCGGCATCTACCTCACCGTGAGCGGCAGCCTCACCGCCCTCGCCTGGCACCTGCAGAAGCGCATCGGGCGTTCGCCCGCCAGCCTCACCGTGCTGCCGTCCATCCCCGTGCAGGAACTGCTCGAGCACTGACGTCCGCGCTTCACACCTGATTGCGCCAGGAGAACTGCGGCTCGTAGCCGAGGAGACGCCTGGCCTTGGCGGTGCTCATGAGCGAGTCATGCCTGCCCAGCGGGCTGCGGAATTCCACGTCCGGCCAGAACTGCCGGGCCAGGGTCGAACTGTCCTGCTGCATGACGGTGTCGGTGTTCGCGATGATGAACACCTCGAATCCGACGGCGTCGATCTCGAGGGCCCTGCGGCAGGCCTGGGCGCCGTCCCGTGCGTCGATGTACGACCACAGGTTCCACTTGCGCAGCAGCGGATCGGCATCGAAGGACGGGAAGCGCGCGTAGTCGTCGGGGAGCATGACATTGGAGAAGCGCAGTCCGTGCATCTTCAGCTCCGGGTCCTGTCGGCAGAGGTGGAACGCGAGCTCCTCCTCCATCGCCTTCACCATGGAGTACGTGGAGTTCGGGCGCACCCGGTACTCCTCATCGAGCGGCAGGTACGGCGGAGCCTCGTCGAAGGGCAGGCCGAGCACCGTCTCGCTCGACGCCCACACCACGTTCTTCACGCCCGCGGTCAGCGCAGCGGTGAAGACGTTGTAGGTGGTGAGCATGTTGTTCCGGAAGGTCGCGGAGTTCGGGAGCAGGCCCGGGGCGGGAACCGCGGCGAGGTGCACGAGCGCGTCCACGTGGTCGAAGCGATCCTCGACGCCCATGAACAGGGACATCACCTGGCCGTGATCGCTCAGGTCGGCCCGGAGGAACTGCTGGTTCCCGACGAAGCGCCGCTCCTGATCGACACTGACCACCTGGTGGCCGTGAGCGAGCAGATCCGCCACCACCACCGCTCCGAGGCGGCCCTCGCCGCCCGTGACCAGGACCCTGGAACCACCCTGCATGCGCATGACAGCAGGCTATCCGACGCCCCCTCGCGGGGTCCGATCCGCCTGGAAACCCATCGGCGCTTTTCGATTCCCGCGGACATACACTCATTTCGCGCGGGTCTCTCGCGGGGGTGGTGACCATGGAGTCGAACCTGCCGGACGTCGACACGCTGTGGACGGCGGACGCCTGGACCTGGCGCTGGAACCTGCAGACCGACGAGATGGAGGTCGGCGACCGCGCCTTGGAGGTGCTGGGGTTCCCCCCGGGCACGGCCGCCGGCGACCCCGGGAGACTGCCCTACGCACGCATGCACGCCGAGGATCGCGAGGCCATGCGGGAGGACATCCTGCTGCGCGCGGCGCTGGACTCCGCGGTGTTCGAGCACTCGCTGCGACTGCTGCACCATGACGGCAGCTGGCTCTGGGTGCGCTCGCGCGGCCGCGTGGCCACCCGCACGCCGGACGGCCACCCGGAATGGGTCATGGGCCTGGCCTTCGACCAGACCGAGCAGCGGGCGCTGGAGGAGCAGTCGCGCGCCACCTCGGTGTACGAGCGCAGTTTGCTGGAGGCGAGCGTCGACCCGCTCATGACGATCGGCGTGGACGGGCGCATCATGGACGTGAACGCGGCGACGGAGGTCGCCACGGGCCGAGCGCGCCAGGACCTCATCGGCAGTGACTTCGCCGACTGCTTCAGCGATCCCGACGAGGCGCGTGCCGGGTACCAACAGGCGTTCACGTTCGGGCGCGTGGTGGACCACCCGTTGACGCTGCAGCACGGCAGCGGGCGCGGCATCGAGGTCCTCTTCAACGCGAGCACCTTCCACGCTGCCGACGGGCGCGTCGCGGGGGTCTTCGCGGCAGCGCATGATGTCACCGAGACGCGCCGTATCCAACGGGATCTCGAGGCCAACAATCGCGAGATGGTGCTGCTCAGCGAGATGAGCGATCTCCTGCAGAGCTGCCAGAGCGTCACCGAGGCTGCCCCGGTCATCAAGGCGAGCATGCTGCAGCTCTTCCCGCAGTCGCGCGGCCGCATGTTCGTCCACAGCGGCGTCAGCAGCCGACTCGAGGAGGCCGTCTCCTGGGGTGGGCTGGACGCCGCCGAGGTTCCCATCAATCCCGCCTCCTGCTGGGCCCTGCACCGCAATTCACTGCACGACGTGAACCTGGGCAGCCACCTCAACCCGCCCTGCCACTTCCTGCGCGATGAGCACCTGCCCTACGTGTGCATCCCCTTGCTGGCCCAGGGGCAGGCGCTCGGCATCATGCACGTGGTGGCCGAGCAGGCGCCGCCATCCCGCGACCGCTTCACGCACCTGGCTCGAGCCACGGGCGACAGCATCAGCCTCGCGCTCGCGAACATCCGCCTGCGCGAGAACCTGCAGGAGCTGTCGACGCGCGATCCCCTGACGGGCCTGTACAACCGGCGCTTCCTGGAGGACGCCCTGGTGCGTGAGCTGAGCCGGGCCGGCCGCACCGACCGCATGGGCGTGGTGGCCATGATGGACATCGACCACTTCAAGATGTACAACGACACCTACGGCCACGATGCGGGCGACGCCGTGCTCGTCGCCTTCGCCGCCCAACTCAAGGGCTTCCGCGGTTCGGACCTACCCTGCCGCTACGGCGGCGAGGAGTTCCTGCTCGTGCTCACGGACCTCACCATGGAGCAGGCCCAGGTGCGCATGGAGAAGTTCCGCCTGGAGATCGCCGGCCTCAAGCCGCTGCACCACGGCAAGTCGATGCCGGGCATCACGGTGTCGATCGGGCTCGCACCCTTCCCGCAGAAGGGCGAGGACGCGGCCGCTCTCATCCGCCATGCCGACGCCGCCCTGTACCGGGCCAAGGAGGGTGGTCGCAACCGCATCGAGGTCGCAGACGGGCTGTTGAGCACCTGAGGCGCGCATCCCGCGGGTGATCCACCTGTGCTGGAATAGCCCGTGAGCAGAGGGGCGAATCCATGAATGCACGCGTGGGCGGCCTGCTGGTGCTCGTCATCAGCCTGCTCGTCATCTTCCTGCTCCTACGCGGTGCCCTCAAGGCGCCCAGCCGTCCGCGGCGGGGACTGCACGCGCACATCAACGCCGACGGCTCGGCCAAGCGGGCCTATCGCTCGGCCCCGGAAGCGGCAGCAGCGGCCGCGGAATACCAGCACGACTTCGGGCAACGCATGAACCCGTACAAGTGCGCGCAGGGTGACCACTGGCACATCGGGCACGCCCACTGAGCGTCGCCCCGTGGTGACGTCGAAGGTCGCCCGGCTAGGCCTTCCCGGTGAGGCGCAGGACGCAGGCGTCCGGTTCCGCGAAGGGGTGGATGGACGAGCCGTCATCCGCCGCGCCCAAGCCCGCGAGCACGCCCCTCACGAGCCCGAGGTGCACGGTGCACACGACGTCGGGCTCCTCCCGCGCGGCATCGAGCAGCGGGCAGCGACGCAGTCGCATGGTTGTGCCTCGTCGGTCCGCAAGCGGATCGAAGCCGAGTTCCGCGAGCATCCGCAGCAGTCGACGACGGGCGGTGGCGGTTGTCACTGAGCGGGCATCCGCCACCAGCGCGCGGCCCCAGGCGTCGCCGGCGGCCAGCGCCTCACGTTCCGGGTGGCGGCTCGAGCGCTTGATCTGCGCTGCCAGGGCCAGTGCCAACGCGGTGTAGTGGCGCACGCGAGTGTCCGGCTCCGGCGTGGCGTCGACGGCGGAGTAGGCCCAGCCCGGCCGTCCGCGCCCGTTCACCGGTGCCGGTTCACGGGTCGCCAGCCCGCGGTCGACGAGCGCCTCCAGGTGCTCACGCACGGTGTTCACGTGCTGTCCGAGCTGTTCGGAGAGCGCGCTGGCCGTGGTCGCTCCAGCGAGCTGCTGCAACTGCTCGAGGACCTTCGAGCGAGCCGGCGTGAGGGGCGCGTTGTCGCGCTCATGACGCATCGGGGCGGGGCCGATTATTTTCACGGAGCAAAGTGTAGTAATTTCAGGGGCGGAGAACACAACGCCACACCAAGGAGATCATCGTGGATGTCGTCATCGCATCGAGCGCTGCGGACGCAGCGGCCGTCGAGGCCGTCAAGCACCATCATGCACAACTCGCAGGCGCGCTCGAAGCGCTCGTCGAGGCCACCGTCACCGCCGTCGGTCGCCTCGGCGACGATGGCGCGCATCCGCTCACCACGGCACGCTTGGCGCTGTTGCGCTTCTGTGACGAGGAGTTGCTGCCGCATGCCGCGGCCGAGGAGCAGTCCATGTACCCCGCCGGGGGCGCCTTCGACATCGGGACCCTGCTCGTCGAGGCCATGACCGCTGAGCACCGCGTGATCGGTGGACTGGTGGAGCGGATCCGCAGCGAGGACAGTCCGGTCCGCATCGCCTCGACGGCGGTGGCCCTGCGCGTGCTCTTCGGCTCGCACCTAGCGAAGGAGAACGACATCATCCTGCCCCTGCTCGCAGCCGAGCCGAGCGTCTCGGTGGCGGCGCTGCTCGATGGCATGCACGAACTGCTCGGCGGTGAAGCGCAGGCGGATGAGCACGCCGAGGGCGCCGCAGGCGGTTGTGGGGGGACGTGCGGTTGCGGTGGGGCGGCCGCTGACGCGGCGCCGGAACTCGACCTCCGTGCCGTCCCGCACTCGGTGCGACATGCCACGGCGTTCGGTGCGGTGGGAGCCATCGCCACGGGCCAGTCGCTCGTGCTCGTGGCGCCGCATGACCCGCTGCCCCTCCTCGGCCAGATCGAGGCGCGCGAGCCGCAGGCCTTCACCATCAGCTACGTGGAGCGCGGGCCCGAGGCCTGGCGCGTGCGCCTGAGCCGCGTCTAGGACGCCAGGGGCGCGTACACACGTTCGCGCAGCAGGTCAATGACGGCCTGCAGTGCACCGAGCGGCGGCGTCGCAGGGATGCCTGCGGCTGCCGCCGCCGCGGCGATGCGGTCCGGGAGGATGCCGGGCTGCAGGACGAAGGCGATGACGCCGACCGCGCCCGTCTCCGCGATGGCGTCGGCCACCCGGGGGTGGGCCTGCGCGGCATAGCCCACCGTGACCGGCTGGCGGAGGCGGACAGCCAGGGCCCGGGCCAGTTGCTGCAAGGCGAGTTGCGCGCTGGCATCCCTGGTTCCGGCCGCGGCCAGCACCAAGGGGCCGGCGGGCAGCCGGGCGGCGCCGTCGAGCGCCAGTTCGAGGGCGGGCCCGAGGGGCTCCGCCAGCACGACCTCCCGATCCAGGGCCCTGACCAGTCGCGGCACATCGACGCGCGCATGGAAGGCGCGTGACAGCAGCATCGGCACCACGACGATCTCGCCCGCTGTGGCCGGAATGGCGGCCACCGCCTGCTGCAGCGTGGGGTGGGCGAGGTCCAGGTAGGCGACGCACACCTCGACACCCGGGAGGGCGGCGGACAGGGCACTCGCGATCTCGCGCGTGACCACGTCCGCACGGGGGTCCCGACTGCCGTGACTGAGCAGGACGACGGCGGTCATGTCAGGGCCGGGAGCGCGGGGATGTCGGCACGTGCATGCCACGAGAGCCTGTCATATCGTCCAGTTCCCGCCCAGTGCGGCAGCCACCAGGCCCGCACCGAGGACGTCACCGGACTGCTCGTCAATGAGGGCGAAGGAGCCCGTCCGTCGTGAGTCCTCGTAGGTGTCGTACGCGACCGGCACCGCCAGTCGGATGCGCACACGACCGATGTCGTTGAGCTCCAGTTGCGCGACGGGCACGGGCTCGAAGCTGTCGATGTCGAAGCCATCGACCAGGTCCTCGACGATGGCACGGACGAGTGCGGTGCCGATGCGCACGTACACGCGGCGTCCCGGCTTCAGCGGCCGTTCGGCGAGCCAGCACACGGTTCCCAGCAGTTCCTCGCGCGCCGTCACCTCGCTGCTCGCCTTCGCCAGCAGGTCGCCGCGCGTCACGTCGATGTCGTGCTGGAGGCGGAGCACGACCGACTGTGGCGCGATCGCCTCCGCGAGCGCGCCGTCGTACGTGTCGATGCCCGTGACCACGGACTCGATGCCGGCGGGATGCACGATCACGCGATCGCCGACCGCGATGCGTCCTCCGGTGATCTGGCCGGCGTATCCGCGGTAGTCACGGTGGGAACCGGTGCGGGGGAGGATCACGGTCTGCACGGGGAAGCGGAATTCACCTTGCTGCTCAAGCACTTCCACGGATTCCAGGAAGTCGAGCAAGGTGGGGCCCGAGTACCACGGCACATGCGTCGAGGGTGCCGCGATGTTGTCGCCGAGCAGCGCCGACACGGGGATCGCGGTGACGTCCCGGATGCCGAGCGCGCGCCCCAGCAGCAGGAACTCGGTCTCGATGCGCCGGAACACGCGCTCGTCCCAGTCCACGAGGTCGAACTTGTTCACGGTGAGCACGACGTGTTGCACGCGCATGAGGGCGGCGATGGCGAGGTGGCGCTTGGTCTGCTCGAGGATGCCGTGGCGCGCATCGACGAGCACCACGACGACGTCGGCCGTGGAGGCGCCGGTGACGGTGTTCCGCGTGTACTGCACGTGCCCCGGGCAGTCGGCGAGCACGAACTTGCGCCGTGGCGTGGCGAAGTAGCGGTACGCGACATCGATGGTGATGCCCTGCTCGCGCTCCGCGCGCAGGCCGTCCGTCACGAGTGACAGGTCAAGGGCACCGTTGCCACGGCCCACGCTCGCGCGCTCCACCGCTTCGATGGTGTCCGCGAACAGCGACTTGGTGTCGAACAGCAGGCGACCCACGAGCGTGGACTTGCCGTCGTCGACCGAGCCCACCGTGGACAGGCGCAGGAGCCCGGTGTCGATGGCTGTTTCCGTCGTCATCAGAAGTACCCCTCTCGCTTGCGATCTTCCATGGCGGCCTCGGAGGCGCGATCGTCCGCTCGTGTCGCACCGCGTTCGGTGAGGCGGCTCTCACCGATCTCCCGGATGATCGTCGCCACGTCGGCCGCCGCGGAGACGACAGCCCCGGTGCAGCTCATGTCGCCCACGGTCCGGTAGCGCACCACCTGCCGCTGCAGCTGCTCGCGCGGACCGGGTCCGCCCCAACGGCCCGGCGCCAGCCACATGCCGTCACGTTGGAAGACCTCGCGCTCGTGCGCGTAGTAGATCGAGGGCAGGTCGATGCCCTCGCGCTCGATGTACCGCCACACGTCCAGCTCGGTCCAGTCCGACAGCGGGAACACGCGCACGTGCTCGCCGGGCAGGTGCCTGCCGTTGTAGAGGTTCCACAGCTCGGGACGTTGACGGCGCGGGTCCCAGCCGCCGAAGGAGTCGCGCAGCGAGAACACCCGTTCCTTGGCGCGCGCCTTCTCCTCGTCCCGACGTCCGCCACCGAGGACGGCGTCGTACCTGCCGTCCCGGATGCTCTCCACGAGCGGCAGCGTCTGCAGCGCGTTGCGTGAGCCGTCGGGCCGCTCAGCCAACTCGCCGCGATCGATCCAGTCCTGGACCTGCGCCACCCTGAGCGTGAGGCCGAGGCGGTCGACGGTGCGGTCCCGATACTCGATGACCTCCGGGAAGTTGTGACCGGTGTCGACGTGCAGCAGGGTGAATGCCGGCAGTGCGGGGTGGAAGGCCTTGAGTGCGAGGTGCAGCATGACCGCGGAGTCCTTGCCACCGGAGAAGAGCAGCGCCGGGCGCTCGAACTGGCCTGCCACCTCGCGCAGGACGTGGATGGACCAGGCCTCGAGCAGGTCGAGGCTCGTGAGGGTCGGTGTGCTCATAGGTGAAGCCCGCATTCCGTCTTGCCCTGCCCCGCCCAGCGACCCGACCGCGGGTCTGCGCCATCCGCCACCGGGGAGGTGCAGGGGGCGCAGCCGATCGAGGGATACCCGCGATAGATCAAGGGGTTCACCGGGACGTCGTTGGTGATGATGTATGCGGTGAGCTCGTCGTCGGTCCAGGCCGCCATGGGGTTGATCTTGACCATGCCCCGCCGCTCGTCGAACTCCACGAGTTGCGTGTTGACGCGCGTGGGCGCATCGACACGGCGCACGCCGGTCACCCAGGCCTGGTAGCCGGCGAGGCCGCGGTTCAGTGGCTCGACCTTGCGCAGCGCGCAGCAGCGATTGGGGTCGCGTGCGAAGAGGTCGGGACCGTGCTCGGCCGCCTGTTCGGCGATGGTCTGCAGTGGGTGGATGTCAATGATGCGGACGTCGACCCGCCGGGCCACATCGTCGCGCGTGGCGAGGGTCTCGGCGAAGTGGTAATCCGTATCGAGGAAAAGCACGTCGACACCCGGTGCCTGCGTGGCGACGAGGTGCGAGAGGGCGCCGTTCGCCATGGACTCGGCCACGATGATGGAGCGACCGAAGGCCTGCACGGCCCAGGCGATGGCGCTGTTCGCGTCGACGGAGACGGCGTTGCCCTCGGCCACCAGGGCCTCGAGTTCGCTGCGGGTTCGGTGACTCATTGCAGCAGGCCCTCCTCGGCTCGCACGGCCCACTGCGCGAAGGACTCGTCGCCTTCGGCATTCGCCTCATAGGTGTGCAGCAGTCGCTCCACATAGTCGGGGAGGTCGCTGGCCTGGATGCGCAGGCCGCGCACCGTGCGGCCGAATCCGGCCGCTTGGCCGAGCGCCCCGCCGAGGTGGACCTGGAAGCCCTCGACATCGTCGCCCTGCTCGTCCACGGTGCGGACGCCCTTGAGTCCGATGTCCGCCACCTGGATGCGGGCGCAGGAGTTGGGGCAGCCGTTCACATGGATCGACAGGGGCTTGCCGTAGCCCGGGAAGCGCTGCTCCAACTCGCCGACGAGTGCGGTGGCGCGCGCCTTGGTCTCGACGATGGCCAGCTTGCAGAACTCCACGCCGGTGCAGGCCATGGTCCCCCGCCGGATGTTCGATGCGTCCCCGATGGCCAGACCGAGGGCCTCGAGCCCGGACACCGTCGCCTCCACTGCGGCGGGGTCGACATCGAGCAGCACGAGCTTCTGGTGGGCGGTGAGGTTCACCCGATCGGAGCCCGCAGCCTGGGCGAGGTCGGCCAGCGCAAGCAGGGTGGCGCCCGTGAGCCGGCCCACGACGGGAGCGGCACCGATGTAGAAGCGCCCGTCGCGTTGCGGGTGCACGCCGACGTGGTCGTTGCGCCCGTCGATCGGTGGCTTCGGCGCGGGGCCGTCGATGAGCCTGCGTTGCAGGTACTCGGTCTCGAGCACCTCGCGGAACCTGGTGGTGCCCCAGTCCGCGAGCAGGAACTTCAGGCGCGCCTTGTTGCGCAGCCGGCGGTAGCCGTAGTCGCGGAAGATGCTGATGACGCCCACCCACACGGCGGGCACCTCCTCGAGCGGGACCCACGCGCCGAGCCGCTCCGCCAGGCGCGGGTTCGTGGAGAGGCCCCCACCCACCCAGAGGTCGAAGCCCGGGCCGTGCTCGGGGTGCACGACACCCACGAAGGCCACGTCGTTGGCCTCGTGCGCGACATCGAGCCGGGGCGAGCCGGAGATGGCGGTCTTGAACTTCCGCGGCAGGTTGGAGAAGGCGGGGTCGAGGATGTGCTTGGCATGGATCTCCTCGATGGCCCAGGTGCCGTCGACGATCTCGTCCACCTCGACGCCGGCTACCGGCGAGCCGAGGATGACGCGGGGGGTGTCACCGCAGGCCTCGCCCGTGGTGAGCCCGACCGCCTCCAGGCGGCGCCAGATCTCGGGGACGTCCTCGATGCGGATCCAGTGCAGTTGGATGTTCTGCCGATCCGTGACGTCAGCGGTTCCCCGCGCGAACTCCACGGAGATGGATCCGATGGTGCGCAGTTGCTCGAGCGAGAGACGACCCCCATCCGAGCGCACGCGCAGCATGAAGTGCCGGTCCTCGAGTTCCTCCGGTTCGAGCGAAGCCGTGCGGCCACCGTCGATACCGGGCTTCCGTTGCGTGTAGAGGCCCCACCAGCGCAGGCGACCGCGCAGGTCGTCGGAGGGGATGGAGGCGAAGCCCTGGATGGCATACGTGGACTCGACGCGGGCACGCACGTTGAGCCCGTCATCGTCGGCCTTGAAGACCTCGTTGGCGTTCAGCGGCTCCCGGCCATCGACGGCCCACTGGCCCTCGGGCTTGGCGCTGCGGGCAGGGCGGACTGGTACCTCGGGCATGACTGCTCCTGGGGGGGTTGGAGGGATGCGGGCGGACAGCAGGTCAGCGACAGCGCATGGCGGCAAGGCGCATGAGGTCGACGTGCAGTCGACGCGTGAAGCGCATGGCCCGGATCTCCATGCGCTGACGGTAGGTCGTCCAGTGCGGCGCGTGCGGCCCCCTCCAATGCGCGACACGCGCGCTGCCCAGCCTTCGCAGGTGCGATCCGCTCGCCTGCGCAGGAGGTGGCCGCCTGAGGGATGCGCCACACCGGCGGAAATGTCGTCCGCGAGGCGATGGAGCCGCCAAGGACCTCGCACTACGCTGGCGGACGACACCCCAGGAGACGAGGTGATTCGGTGGGACAGCGCCGACGCACTGACAGCCTCGACCCCATCGTGCTTGCGCGGATCGCGCGCGCCATCTGTGTCGCGGTCATCGCGCTCGGGGCAGTCGTCTGGCTGGGCTGGGCCCTCGGCATGGACCTCCTCACTCGCTTCATCCCCGACTCACCACCCGTCCGTCCCTGGACCGCGCTCTGGCTCATCTGCTTGGCGGTCGCCGCCTTCCTGCAGATCACGCCACGGGAGACGCGCAAGCGCTATCGCACGGCCCGCGTGCTCGCGCTCGCCATCGGGATGATGGCGCTCGTGGTGCTCGTGGAGTACGCGCATGGCGGCATCCGGGACATCGACCGCTGGTGGTTCGGGGAGGCCGTGCAGCGATCGCCACTGCCCTTCCCCGGGCGCCCTTCGCAGCAGACCGCGGTGCCCACGCTCTTCCTGGCCCTGGCGGTGGCGCTGCTGCGCATCGAGCGCCGCTGGGTGCAGCCGACGCGGTTGGTCCTCATGGCGTTCGGGGCGCTGGTCCCGGTCGTCGCCGTCACAGCGGACATCTTCGGGGGGACCGGGGCCGTGCGCTTCAACGCATCGGTGCGGACCGCCCCGGCCACTGCGCTCGGACTGGTCATGGTGGCGGCCGTCGTGGTGCTCGCCCGGCCCGACGCGGTGCCCATGCGTTGGTTCATGACCAGGCCCGACACCGCGTCGCTGCTCCGCCTGCTGGTCGTCCTGCTGGGGTTTCCGTTCACCCTGTGGACCGCGCGCACGGTGCTCGTGCTGCTCGGTGCGAATGTGCAGACCGGTCAGGTCTTCTCCATCGCGTTCAGCACGGTGGTCGTCGCGGTGGCCGTGTTCGTGGTGAGCCGACGGCAGCAGCAACTCATCGGCGAGCGCATGGCCATGGTCGAGGACCTGCGCGAGGTCACCGATCGCTACCGGCTGCTCGCCGAGAACTCGTCGGACGTCATCATGCTGGCGTCGCCGGAGACGCTGCTCAAGTGGGTGTCGCCATCGGCCCTGCCCATGCTGGGCTGGGAGCCGCATGAGCTCATCGGGCACCTGGCCACGGAGTTCCTGCACCCCGACGACGTGGACGCGGTGCGCGAGTCCGTGGCATGGAGCGATGCGACCGGCACCGCGATCCGGCCGCGCTACCGCTGGCGGCGACCGGACGGGTCGTATCGCTGGATGGAGGCCGTGGGACAACCCGTGGAGGACGACGGGACCGGAACGCCCGGCCGCGTGGTGCAGTTGCGCGACATCGACGCGGAGGTGGCGACCCAGCGGGCGCTGCATGATTCCGAGGCCCGCTACCGATTGTTGGCGGAGAACGCCAGCGACCTCGTGCTCTCCATCTCGGAGGAGGGGACGCTCACCTGGGCCTCGCCCTCGGCGCTGTCCGTGCTGGGCTTCGCACCCCTGGAGTTGCTGGGCCGCCCGGCGCGCTCGATCGTGCATCCCGATGACCTGGGCGTTGTCAAGGGTTACCGGGAACAGCTCATGAGCGGCCGGCCACGGGCGGTGCGCGTGCGCCTGGCGACCAAGCAGGGCGCCTCGATCCGCTGCGAGGTGAGCGCCCGCCGCCTCGTGAACGAGGACGGCAGCGCTGGTGGCGTGGTCGCCGCGGTGCGCGACATCCGCGCGGAGATCGCGGCAGAGGAGGCCCTGGAGCGCGAGGTGGCCTTCGACGGGCTCACCGGGCTGCCGCGGAAGGATCCGGCGCTGCAACGGATCCGGGAGATGCTCGCGGAGCACGCGCAGAACGGCTGGTGGCTGCTCTGCGTGGGCGTGAACGGCATGACGCAGATCAACCAGGCGTACACGTACACGGCGGGCGACGAGGTGCTGAAGACGGTGGCTCACCGCCTGCTGGGCATCGTGGGCGCGCACGACCGGGTGGCCCGCATTGCCGGTGATGAGTTCGTGGTGCTGAAGCCCGACATCGTGACCGCGACCAAGGCTGCCGATGCGGCGGAGCGGATACTGGCGGCGGTGCGCGGCGGAGTCGTCGTGGGCGACACCGAGTTGCATGTGACTGCCTCCATCGGCATCGCCATGGCGCAATCGGACGATCCGGAGGAGCTGCTCCGCGATGCGACGGCAGCCATGCGCCAGGCCGCGCAGAAGGGGCCGGACCGCTGGGAGTTCCTCGACGGCAACGTCGGTGCGCAGACGCGGGAGGCCCTGCACATCCAGGGCGAGTTGCGGACAGCGCTGGCCGAGGGACGCATCGAGGCCTGGTTCATGCCCATCGTCGAGTTGCCGAGTCGGCGGGTCGTGGGCTACGAGGCGCTCACCCGCTGGCCCCGAGCCGATGGTTCGGTATGGGGACCGGACCTGTTCCTCGACATCGCCGAGCGCAGCGGGCTCATCGCGGAACTCGATCACACGGTGTTCATGCAGACGCTGGCGGCGGCGAAGCACGCGCCCGCGGAGATCACGTACAGCTACAACGTGTCCGCGACCTCGCTGGGCTCCGATGCCTTCCCGGGGTGGATCGCCTAGGAGCTCGCCCGCAGCGGGGTGGATCCCAGGCGCCTGAAGTTCGAACTCACCGAGACCTCGATCTTCCATGTCACCGGCGGGGTCAAGGACACCATGCACGCACTCGCCGCACTCGGCATCGACTGGTGGGTGGATGACTTCGGAACCGGCTTCTCGTCGATCAGCCACCTGCGCGACCTACCCATTGCGGGCCTCAAGTTGGACAAGTCCTTCACCGCGGAGGTGGCCGCCGGAGACGGCCACTCGGAGCACCTCGCGGAGGGGCTGCACGGCCTGGCGCGCGGCCTGCAGCTCACGGCCATCGCCGAAGGCGTGGAGACCGTGGAGCAGGAGGCCAAGCTCATCCGGCAGGGCTGGTCGTTCGCCCAAGGCTGGCTCTACGGACGGCCCGCACCCGACGCCTGGTGACCTGTCGAAGGGGCAAGACGGGGGATGTGCCGAAGGTCCCTGAGCGCATACAGTCCTTGATGTGACCGTCGGGGAGCCCAGCACGCGAGGGATCCCCCGTCAAGCACCGCAGCATGCGAAGGAGATCGCAACATGACACATGAGCACGAGCGTCCGATCGACGGCAGTCCGCGCGGCAACCCCCACCAGGGGACCTCGATCCGCGATTGGTGGCCGAACGCGCTCGACCTGAGGCCGCTGCACGCGAACCTGCCGGCTGCCGATCCCATGGGCCCCGACTTCGACTACGCGAAGGAGTTCAAGAGCCTGAACCTCAAGGCCGTGAAGCAGGACATCATGGACTTGATGTCGACCTCACAGGCCTGGTGGCCCGCCGACTACGGCCACTACGGGCCGCTCTTCATCCGCATGGCCTGGCACAGCGCAGGCACCTACCGCATCAGCGATGGGCGCGGTGGCGCCGGCGCGGGCATGCAGCGATTCGCCCCCTTGAACAGCTGGCCGGACAACGCCAACCTGGACAAGGCCCGCCGACTGCTGTGGCCCGTCAAGCAGAAGTACGGTCGCAGGATCTCCTGGGCGGACCTCATGGTGCTCGCGGGCAACTGCGCGCTCGAGTCCATGGGCTTCACGACCTTCGGCTTCGGCGGTGGACGTGCCGACGTGTGGGAGCCCGACGACCTCTACTGGGGCTCGGAACGCACCTGGCTGGGCGACGAGCGCTACCAGGGTGACCGGCAGTTGGAGAACCCGCTGGCGGCCGTGCAGATGGGGCTCATCTACGTGAATCCGGAGGGACCGAACGGCGTCCCGGACCCGCTGGCCGCGGCGAGGGACATCCGTGAGACCTTCCGGCGCATGGCCATGAACGACGAGGAGACGGTTGCGCTGGTCGCCGGTGGCCACTCCTTCGGCAAGACGCATGGTGCAGCCGACCCCGGCAAGTACGTGGGTCCGGAGCCGGAGGGCGCCCCATTGCAGGAGATGGGGTTGGGGTGGAAGAACAGCTTCCGCTCCGGCCGTGCGGGCGACACCATCACGAGCGGCCTCGAGGGCGCCTGGAAGCCCGATCCGATTCGCTGGGACAACGGCTTCCTCGAGACGCTGTTCGGCTACGAATGGCAACTGTCGAAGAGCCCCGCGGGAGCCCAGCAGTGGATCCCCACTGACCCCAAGGCCGCTCGGGCCGTGCCCGATGCACACGTCGCCGGGAAGCGGCACGCGCCGGTGATGCTCACCACCGACCTCGCCCTGCGCATGGACCCGATCTACGAACCGATCGCGCGGCGCTTCCTCGAGCACCCCGAGCAGTTCGCCGACGCCTTCGCGCGGGCCTGGTTCAAGTTGACCCACCGCGACATGGGTCCGGTCACGCGCTACCTCGGCAGGGAGGTGCCGTCGGAGGCGCTCATCTGGCAGGACCCGGTGCCGCCAGTGACGCACAAGCTCATCACCGCGAAGGACGTCGCGACCCTGAAGCAGGCGATCCTGGGATCCGGCCTGAAGCCATCGCAGCTGGTGCTGGTGGCCTGGGCGTCTGCGTCCACCTTCCGGGGCACGGACAAGCGCGGTGGTGCAAACGGGGCGCGTATCCGATTGGCGCCGCAGAAGGACTGGCCCGCCAACAGCCCGCGTGTGCTGGCCAAGGTCCTGCGCACCCTCACCTCCATCCAACGCGAGTTCAACGAGGCGCAGACCGGCAACAAGCAGGTCTCGCTGGCTGATCTCATCGTGCTCGGGGGATGCGCGGCGGTCGAGCAGGCGGCACGCGATGCGGGCCTCGCCCTCAAGGTGCCGTTCACGCCTGGTCGGACGGACGCCACCGCGACACAGACCGACGCCGAGTCCTTCGCAGTGCTCGAGCCCAGCGCTGATGGCTTCCGCAACTACCTGGCGGCGGGGCAGGCCCGGCCCGCGGAGCAACTGCTCGTGGAGCGGGCCGGAATGCTCACGCTGACCGCGCCGGAGATGACCGCACTCATCGGCGGCATGCGTGTGCTCGGAGCCAATCACGACGGCTCGCGGACCGGCGTGCTCACCTCGCGACCGGGCACCCTGAGCAATGACTTCTTCGTGAACCTGCT
>DAHWFQ010000043.1:0-8323 GCA_027324895.1 Actinomycetota bacterium
ATCGTCCTCGGGGTGCTGTGGGCGTGGACGTTCCTGCTGCAGCGCACCCGCTACGGCCGCTACGTGTACGCCATCGGCGGCAACCCCGAGGCCGCCCGTCGCGCCGGTATCAAGGTGGCTCGCATCCGCATCTACGCGTTCATCGTGTGCGCCGTGCTCGCCGTGGTCTCCGGCGTCTTCCACGCCAGTCGCATCGGCAGCGTCGACGGCTCAGCCGGACACACCATCGTGCTCTCCGGTGTGGCGGCGGCAGTGGTCGGTGGTGTGAGCCTCTTCGGTGGCCGCGGCAAGCTCTCCAACGCCGCCATCGGCGCGATCGTCATCACCATGATCGACAACGGCCTCGGCCTGCTGCAGATGGCTGCTGGCATCAACTTCCTGGTGGAGGGTGGCGTCCTGCTCCTCGCAGCCACGATCGACGCGCTGGCGCGTCGTCGCAGCGGCGGAAGCATCGCCCGCTCCTAGTCGAACAGTGAAGCCTTCCCGCAACGAACGGACCACCGTATGAAATTCACCGACGGATTCTGGATGATGCGGGAGGGCTTCACTGCGCTCTACGCCGCGCAGGCCTACTCCACCAAGGTGGTGCAAGGCGAATGCGGCGCTGCCCTCCGCGTCCTGGGCACGCCTCGCATCGTGCACCACCGCGGCGAGACGCTGAACACCGCCACCTTCTCCATCGGCATCGACGCCCCCGCGGCCGACGTGGTGCGAGTCCGGGTCGCCCACCACACCGGTGGTGCGCCCTCGCTGCGCTTCCCGGTGAGCACGTCTGATGCGCACGCAACGGCGGTCGAGCACGACGGCCACACCGACCTCATCTCCGGCGCCCTCACGGCGCGCGTCCACTCCGGCGAGCAGTGGAACCTCGAGTTCATCGCTGGAGGGCGCGTCATCACGCACCAGCGCCAGCGCAGCCTCGCCATCGTCACGGATGCCTCAGGCGGACACCACATGGCGGCGCAGTTGGCGCTGGGCGTGGGCGAGAACGTGTACGGCCTGGGCGAGCGCTTCACCGCATTCGTGAAGAACGGCCAGGCGGTCGACATCTGGAACGCCGATGGCGGCACCAGCAGTGAGCAGGCGTACAAGAACATCCCCTTCTACCTCACGAACGCCGGATACGGGGTGTTCGTGAACCACAGTGGCCGGGTGTCGCTCGAGGTGGCCAGCGAGGCCGTGGAGCGCGTGCAGTTCAGCGTGGAGGCGCAGGACCTCGAGTACCTCGTCATCCACGGCCCCACGCCACGCGAGATCCTCGCCAAGTACACGGCGCTCACGGGACGCGCACCGGTGCTCCCCGATTGGTCCTTCGGATTGTGGTTGAGCACCTCGTTCGTCACCGATTACGACGAACGCACGGTGAAGACCTTCATCGACGGCATGCGCGAACGGGACATCCCGCTCTCGGTGTTCCACTTCGATTGCTTCTGGATGCACGAGTACCAGTGGTGTGACTTCGAATGGGATCCGCAGACCTTCCCCGAGCCTGCGGCGATGCTCCGTCGTCTGAAGGCCGATGGCCTGCGCATCAGCCTCTGGATCAACCCCTACATCGGGCAGGCCTCTCCGCTGTTCGATGAGGCCAAGGCGCTGGGCTACCTGCTGCGTCGAAATGACGGACCCGGCGGGACCGCCGGGAGTGTGTGGCAGTGGGATCTGTGGCAGGCCGGCAACGCCATCGTGGACTTCACCAACCCCGGTGCCCGCACCTGGTTCCAGTCGAAGCTGCGGCCACTGCTCGACATGGGCGTCGACTGCTTCAAGACGGACTTCGGCGAGCGCATCCCACTCGACGTGGTGTACCACGATGGTGCGAACCCGGAGCAGATGCACAACCTGTACACGCGCCTCTACAACGAGACCGTCTTCGAGTTGCTGCGTGAGGTGAACGGTGACGACGCCATCGTCTTCGCCCGGAGCGCGACGGTGGGCGGGCAGTCGATGCCGGTCCACTGGGGTGGTGACAACACCTCCTCCTTCGAGTCCATGGCAGAGAGCCTGCGCGGCGGATTGAGCCTCGGCCTGAGCGGTTTCGGCTACTGGAGCCACGACATCGGCGGCTTCGAGGGCAGCCCGGACCCTGCGGTGTTCAAGCGCTGGCTGGCCTTCGGCATGCTGAGTTCGCACAGCCGCCTGCACGGCAACGAATCGGTGCGCGTGCCGTGGGCCTTCGACGAGGAGGCGGTCGAGGTCACCCGCAAGTTCGCCAAGCTCAAGCAGGACCTGCTTCCCTACCTGAGAGCGACCGCGCAGGAGGTGCATGACACCGGCACCCCCATGATGCGCGCGATGCTCGTGGAGTTCCCCGACGACCGCACCTGCTGGTTCCTGGACCAGCAGTACATGTTCGGTCCCGACCTCCTGGTGGCGCCGGTGTTCAGTGCCGGGGAGGACGTCGAGTTCTACCTGCCCGCAGGCACCTGGACCAACTACTTTACCGGCGAGGCCGTCACGGGCGGATGCTGGCGCAGGGAACAGCACGGCTTCGATTCGCTGCCCCTGTACGTGCGCGAGGATGCGCGCCTGCTGCGCCGTTAGCGCCAGTGGTGCACGAGTTCCGCCCGCGCAGACTCCGGGTAGTCGGATTCCGGTCGCCAGGCCAGCGCGTCGAAGGGGCACACCTCCACTCAGATGCCGCAGTTCATGCAGCGTGCGAAGTCGATGCGGAAGTCGTCGAGGACATTCACGATGCGCGGCCTCGGCAACGCAGCCGTCTGGGGATCGACGTCCTGGTGGCTGTCGAGGCTCATGCACCAGGTGGGGCACTCGCGCACGCACAGCATGCACGAGGTGCACTTGCCGGGATCAAGCTCGAGGACGCCTCGCGTGGTGGTCATGGCAGCACCCCCGGCGGCAGTTGTCGGCGACGCGCCACCGCGCCGCCCGGCTCCTTCTCCCCCGGCCAGGCCGTCGTCTGCCGAGCGTCGAGGGCGGCGTCCCTTCGCATGGGGGCGCCACTGCCTGCGGCGAGCAGCAGTGGCGCGGTGTCATGTCCGCGGAAGTCCACGCCGAACATCTCCGCGATCTCGCGCTCGTACCAGGCAGCCTGCGGCAGGAGATCGATGATGCTGTCGATCGCCCCAGCGGCCGTGGTGGTGAGCACGAGTTCGTCGGTGTCACCGCGACGAAGGCGCAGCCACAGTTCCGGGCCGTCGAACTCCACGCCCATCAGGGTGACGAATTGCGCGTAGCCGTCGCCCATGGACGCCACTACGCAGGCACGCCAATCCGCGGGCTCAACGCGTTGCATCGCTGAGCACCTCCCGCGCCGCTCGCGCCACCGAGCCCCACAGGACGGATGGGGGCGGCGGGCATCCGGGGACGAAGAGTCGGGCCCCGGGCCATCCCTGCAGCACGGCGTGCGAGTCCCAGTAGGGGCCGCCACTGGACGCGCACACCCCGTAGGCGACGACAGCCCGCGGCTCCGGTGCAGCAGCCACCCGGGCTTCCACGAGGTCCCGATTGGCACGCGTGATGGTGCCGGCGAGCACCACCACGGTCACGTCGCGCGGGCCCTCGTCGGGTACCCATTCCACATCGGGCAGGGCCGGGGGCTCGTGCAGGGCGGTGGCCACCTCGACGGCGCAGCAGGCGAGCAACACCGGATGCACTGCGACTCGCATGGTCGCAGGCTATCGACCCCAAGGGCTGATGAGCGCCCGCATGCGGGCCGTCGAAGCCCGGCCCCTCCGACGGCCCATTGGTCACGTTTCGGGCAACGGAGCCGAATGCGCGCCAAAGACATGCAATTGCACCGCCAAGGGCCGAAATCCGGGCGCTGCGAATTCGGACATCGCGGGGCCGCAGGACGACAATTGTCGATGGCGGCAATGAGGTCGCCAAGCGGTGGCAGCGGCCACCGACACAGTGAGGTAGACGTGTCCAAGCAAGTTGTAACGCTGGATCAGGTCATCATTCGCTTCGCCGGCGACTCCGGCGACGGCATGCAGCTCACCGGTGACCAGTTCACCGCCGAGACAGCCGCCTACGGCAATGACCTGTCCACCATGCCCGACTATCCGGCTGAGATCCGAGCGCCCCAGGGCACGCTCCACGGTGTCTCTTCCTTCCAGTTGCACTTCGCCGATCATGAGGTGCTGACGCCGGGCGACGAGGCGAATGTGCTCGTCGCGATGAACCCGGCGGCGCTCAAGGCGAATCTCGCACTGCTCGCGCCGGGCGCCACGCTCATCGTCAACTCGGATGAGTTCACCAAGCGGAACCTCGAGAAGGTGGGCTACTGGTCGAACCCGCTGGAGGACGGCTCGCTGGGCAAGTACGACCTCCATGCCATCCACCTGACCTCGCAGACCGTCGAGGCGCTCAAGGAGTTCGACCTCACGCGCAAGGAGGCCGAGCGCTCGAAGAACATGTACGCGCTGGGGCTGCTCTCCTGGTTGTATTCACGCCCCACGGACTCGGCCCGTCGCTTCCTCGAGAAGAAGTTCGCCAAGAAGCCCGAGGTGATGGCCGCCAACCTGGCCGCGCTCGAGGCGGGCTGGTCGTACGGCGAGACGACCGAGATCTTCACCGTGCACTACGAGATCAAGCCGTCCTCACCGGCCCCGGGCACCTACCGCTACATCACCGGCAACATCGCCACTGCGTACGGGCTCATCGCCGCTTCGGTGAAGTCCGGGCTACCGCTGTTCCTCGGCTCGTACCCGATCACACCGGCCACGGACATCCTGCACGAGTTGGCGAAGCACAAGAACTTCGGTGTTCGCACCTTCCAGGCGGAGGACGAGATCGCGGGTATCGGCTCCGCCATCGGCGCGGCCTACGGCGGCATGCTGGCAGTGACGACCACCTCCGGCCCCGGTATCGCACTGAAGTCCGAGGCCATCGGGCTGGCCGTGGCCCTGGAGTTGCCCGTCATCATCATCGACGTGCAGCGCGGTGGACCCTCGACCGGCCTGCCGACCAAGACCGAGCAGGCGGACCTGCTGCAGGTCATGTTCGGCCGCAACGGCGAGTCACCGGTGCCGATCGTGGCCGCCCAGTCGCCGGCCGACTGCTTCAACGCGGCCGTCGAAGCCGCGCGCATCGCGGTGAAGTACCGCACACCGGTGTTCCTGCTCACCGACGGCGCGCTCGCCAATGGCGCGGAGCCCTGGCTGCTCCCGAAGCTGACGGAGATCCCGGCCATCGATCCCGACTTCCTCGAGGCCCCCAACCACGAGCTCGACGGCGTCGACGTGCTCTGGCCCTTCAAGCGGGATCCCGAGACGCTGGCGCGGCCCTGGATCAAGCCCGGCACGCCCGGGCTCGAGCACCGCATCGGCGGCATCGAGAAGGCAGACGGCACCGGCAACATCTCCTACGACCCGGACAACCACGACAAGATGGTGCGCCTGCGCGCCGCCAAGGTGCAGGGCATCGAGCGCGAGGTGCCGCACCTGTTCCTCGACGATCCCACGGGTGATGCGGAGGTACTGGTGCTGGGCTGGGGGTCCACCTACGGGCCCATCGGCGCCGCCTGCCACGAGTTGCGCAAGGAGGGCATCAAGGTGGCACAGGCCCACCTGCGCCTGCTCAACCCCTTCCCCGCCGACACCGAGCAGGTGCTGAAGCGCTACCGGAAGGTGCTCATCCCCGAGGTGAACCTCGGGCAGCTCGCATTGCTGGTGCGCGGCAGGTTCCTCGTCGACGCACTGAGCCTCACGAAGGTCGCTGGTCAGCCCTTCAAGTCCACGGAAATCGCCGACGCAATCAAGGGTGTGATCGAACATGGCTGAGACCTTCGCCTCACTGGCACTGGTGCCCAAGGCCACCGAGAAGCTGTCCGCCAAGGACTTCAAGACCGATCAGGAGGTGCGCTGGTGCCCGGGATGCGGCGACTACGCCATCCTGGCCGCCGTGCAGGCGTTCATGCCCGAGCTGGGTGTGAGGCGCGAGAACATCGCCATCATCTCCGGCATCGGATGCTCATCGCGCTTCCCCTATTACGTCGACACCTACGGCATGCACTCGATCCACGGGCGCGCTCCGGCCATCGCCACCGGCCTCTCGGTCACACGACCGGACATGTCGGTCTGGGTGGTGACCGGGGACGGTGACGCGCTGTCGATCGGCGGCAACCACCTCATCCATGCCATGCGGCGCAATGTGAACCTCAAGATCCTGTTGTTCAACAACCGCATCTACGGACTCACCAAGGGCCAGTACTCCCCCACCTCGGAGGAGGGCAAGATCACCAAGTCCTCCCCGTACGGTTCGTTGGACCATCCCTTCAACCCGGTGTCCCTGGCACTCGGCGTCGAGTGCACGTTCGTCGCCCGCACCATCGACAGCGACCGCAAGCACCTCACGGAGACGCTGCGCGCCGCAGCTGCACACGAGGGCACGGCGATCGTCGAGATCCTGCAGAACTGCGACATCTTCAACGATGGGGCTTGGGCGCCGCTGAAGGATCCGCAGTTGCGCGATGACTACCTCATCCGCCTCGAGCACGGGCAGCCGATCCTCATCGGCGAGAAGCGCGCCGTCTTCCGGGAGCGCTCGGGTTCGGTGCACATCGGCGAGGTCACGCCGGAGAACGAGGCGGACATCGTCATCCACGACGCGCACAACGACGACCCCTCGTCGGCCTTCCGCCTGTCGCGCCTGAGCGATCCGGTGCGGCTGTTCAACACCCCGATCGGTGTGTTCCGTGACGTGCAGCGCCCGGTCTTCGATCGCCAGATGGAGGAGCAGATCGAGGAGGTCACGCACAAGCTGGGCGTGGGCGACTTCGAGCGTCTGCTGCGCAGCAGCGACACCTGGGAGATCAAGTGACCCGCCGGCCGGGCGCACTGTAGGAAGCTCCCCGAGGGGCGTCGACCGCGAGGTCGGCGCCCCTCGTGCATCAGGGGTTGGCCATGCGCGCGAGCGTGACGCCGAAGCCGATCGCCACCAGCATGAGCGCTGCCTCGATGACCAGGGTGCGACGGATGGCAGTGGCCACCGCATCGCCTCCCTCCAGGGCCTTGGCGGCGGCCGGCCGGAGCCTGATGGCGGCTATGGCGCCGAGGAGCAGGGCCACGAACACCTTCAGTCCCAGCACCACCACGTACTTGCTGTGCCACATGGTGTTCCAGTCGGCGATGCGTGCGACCAGGCTGGCCACGCCGCTGAGCAGCAGTACGACGTAAGACGAGAGCGCGATGGGTGTGAAGCGCACCAGAGCGGGAGCGTCGTAGGCGACCATGAGCACTATCACCCCGCCGACCCAGATGTTCATGGCGGTCAGGTGGAAGATCATCGTGGTGGATGCGATCCAGTGCGACAGCGCGGCCGTGCTGTGGCCGGTGAAACCCGGCAGCAGCGTGGCGACGGTGATGAGTGCGAAGGCGATGGCCCCGTCGATGCGATGGTGCAGTCCGCTGAGGATCAGCGCGACGGTGCAGCCGAGCACCACCTGCATCATGAGGTACCGGCCCTCGTCGATCTGCGTCATGAAGGAGAGGAGCATGGTGCCGTCGAAGGCCTGCCACCATTGCACGGCAAGCACATCCGCCAGGTTCACCACGAGCAGCAGGGCCGATGACGCGGCAAAGACCAGCGACGAGCGTCGACCGATGGCCCGTGCGGCGTCATCCTCGCCGAGGACACCACCGATGAGTGCGCCACCGACTGCGATGGCGCCGCTGATGAACATCGCTGCCCTCACCACGGGCACCAGGATCAGGGTGAGCAGCGGCGAGGAGGGCAGGGCATCCAAGGTCCGCGCGGACAGCACCCCACTGGCGATCAGGGCGATGGCGAACGTGAGCAGGGCCGGAGCGGAGATGCGAAGGATGCGCATGCCTGATTATGGCGCGACCAAGGCTCCTGCCATCATGTGCGCATGCGAATCGCGGGGGCCCTGGTGGGGGCGCTGCTGCTCACCGGATGCAGTCTGGCAACGCCGGTTCCCGCGCCCAGCCCCAGTTCCGCTGAGTCCGCCCTCGCCAAGTCCGAGTTCACGATCGTGACGCCTGCCGATCGCACGTTGTTCCCGGAGTGGAGCGCCACCGATCTCGACGGCTACGCATGGAACACCAGCAGCCTCGGGGCACGGCTCACGGTGGTGAACTTCTGGGCCTCCTGGTGCCTTCCCTGCGAGACCGAATGGCCGGAACTGCAGTCTGCGGCCGCAGACCATCGCTCAGTGAACTTCATCGGCATCGACACCATGGACGAGATGCCCGCAGCCCGGCAGTTCATCAAGGACCACCCGAGCGACTACCGACAGTTGGTCGACGGTTAGGCACACATCCTCCAGGGCCTCATCGGTATGCCGAATTCCGCGCTCCCAACGACCATCATCCTCGACGGAACCCGGCGCATCGCGGCCTGG
>DAHWFQ010000062.1:0-2246 GCA_027324895.1 Actinomycetota bacterium
CGCCTGCAGCCACCAGCTTGAGCAGCCGGCGCCTGGTGGGGGCATCGAACATGCGCCGGGCCTCGAGGTCAGCCAGCGTGAAGGGGGTCGTGGCCGGCAGGCGCAGCGAGATGGTGGTCCCGAAGCGTGCGAGCGGATGCAGCACGGCGTGCAGGCGCATGCCGTTCGGCAGTCTGGCATCAACCCAGGGCGAGGCATCGTCGAGCCTGCGACCGGCCGAGGACGCCAGGCGCGTCGCCAGCCTGCGCACTGCCGCCTCGTCGGCAAATGCGAAGTCGACGCGATGCAGTCCGTCCGCGTCGTCGATCCACACCTCGCGGGTTCCGTTCACGAGGATGTCAGTCACCCCAGGTTGGGCTGCCCAATGCTCGAGGGGCCCCAGCCCGCGCACCTCGCGACCCACATCGCTGATGAGCGATCCGAAGGTGAGGTCGTCGACGAGGACGCCACTGTTGGCAATGACCTCGTCAATGCGATCGCGGTCGCCTGCCTGACTCACCACGGCAGCACGGAGCGACTCGAGCATCTCAAACGCCATCGCTCAACCGCCCCCAGATCGCGGCAGCGACCCGCATGACATCCGCGGATGCCGGTGGCGGGACGCATTGCGCGGCGGCCATCGTCACGGCTCGCTGCCAGCGGACGACCCCGGCCAGTTCCCGGCCCAGGTAGTCCGCCGCGGCGGTGGCCGGGAAGTCGGCGTGGCCGGTGTCCACCACCACGAGCAGCTCACCCGCGGGGGCGGTCATCGCCGACCCGAGCGCCGTGATCGTCGGCGACAGCATGGTCACCCGCAGGTCGGGTCGCAGGGCTTCAAGGCCGGCATCGCGCATGGGGATGTCGAGCACCACGAGATCGCAGTGGTCCCGCAGCGCCGCGACGAGGTAGCGCAGGGCGCGTGCATCGACACTGCCTGCGCGGTCCGCCGACAGCACATGGATTCCCGCGTGCTCCGGGAGTGCGTCCAGGATGGTGAGGGCGTCGATGGCGTCCGACTGCACGCGAACCTGGCTCCAGCGCGCACCCGTCACCCCCTCGGACCCGACGAGGATGTCGAGCGGAGCCCCGTCCGGCTGGGCGTCGATCAGTGCGACGGCGCCTGACGGCTGCAACGCCAACGCATACGCCAACGTGCTCGTGCCGATACCACCGACGGCGCCGGAAACCGCTGCAACTTGACCCATGGGCATAGGACTAGCCCGCGCGACCCTGTGGATGCCGGTGCTCCTGGGGCGACGCTTGCGCCTCCGGCGAAACCCGATCGCGCTCAGGCGAGGGCGTCGAGAGTCTGGCGTGCAAGCAGCGCACCGCGCCCGAAGGCGGTGGCCAGGTGCACGCACCAGGCCGCAACCCCCGCAGGGTCGCCCGTGTCGTAGGCCCGGATGGCACGCACATAGGCGGCTCGGCCCAAGGACACCAGACCGACATCGGTCATGCACAGGAAGTCGGGATCAACCCCGCGCTGGGCGAGCAGCAGGTCCCCGAAGGCTCGGGCAACGACACCGTTGGCCGCCCCGAAGGGTTGCAAGGCGAGCAACTCCGCATGTGCCACGGCCGCGACCACCAGCCCGGGCGCCCGGGTGGGCTGCTGCAGGAGCTGGGCGAGCAGGGCCAGGCGGATGGTCACGTCATCGGGGTCATGCGCCAACGCCAGGTGCAGGGGATCCTCCAGCGATTCGTCCCCTGTGCGGGGCCGGCCGCGAAGATCGTCCGCCAGGTACTCGCGGCCGGCGCTTGCCGCCATCGCCGCCCAGGCCTGCCGCGGCGGCAGGTTCTGCCAGGCACGAAGACCGGTCTGCACACCGAGCACGCCCGCGGCAACGCGCAGCAGGGGCGAGCCCTGGCTGCCCGATCGCAGTTCGTCCAGGGGCACCTCCGCCCCCTCCAGAGTCGCGGACGCGTGCGCGTTGCGGAGTGCCGTCTCGGCAGCCAGTGCCGCGCCAGCGGTGCGCAAGCGGCGATCGAGCAGCAGGGGATCGAGCGTCGATCGCGCCCGGGCCGCTGCGTCCGCGACCTCCGGCAGCGCCGCGACCTCGGCGAAGGCGTCCTGGGGTGACATGCGTGAATCCCACCACAACCCAGTACCTTGTCCGGGTGACGGAGAACGCCGCACTGATCATCATCATCGCTGCCGCGATCGTGGTACCGCTGTGGACCTACCGGCAATGGAGGTTCGGTTCGGCCGCCCTCGGCAGCTCCGCGGAGCGCGCCACCTACTCGACGCTGCACACCGCTGGCCTGGCCGC
>DAHWFQ010000103.1:0-2369 GCA_027324895.1 Actinomycetota bacterium
AACACGCCGTCGGGCTCGAGGCCCGAGTAGTCGATGACGTCCTGCACGCGGTAGGCGCGCTTCAGCATCTCCACCACGTCCCACCGGCGTTCACGCCGACGGTTCTCGGCGAACATCGGATAGATGACCACATGGCCGCCCGCATGCGTGGAGCACCAGTTGTTGGGGAAGACCGAGTCGGGTGTGTCGGTACCCAGGTCGTCGAAGGTGTGCACGCGGACGCCGTTGGAGCGCAGCAGCGCGATGAGCCCGTCCGCTTCCGACAGTGCGCGGTCGGCATCCACCTCGATCGCCGTGCCGCGTTGGAAGCCGTTGTCGGCAGCCGTCTGCGGATTGGGCAGGAAGGCGTGGGGTCGGATCATGAAGACGCTCGACGGTGCCTGAGCGGACAGTGCCATGGGGTTCCTCCGGTTGCCCGATTCTCCCAGTGCGGGACTGCGTGCGGAACCGGTGACGCGCTCGCACCCGGGCTCCGCGACCATCGGCCCGATGGACGGCGGTCTCCGATGGACGTGGACCGTCCGGGCCGGTGTGGCGGCCGTTGGCAAGCGAGGGAAACGACTTCGCGCTGAGGTCATCGGCTCCGATACTTGTCTGCGCGGCCGGGCGCGGAACCCGGTGCTCGCACGAGGGAGTGCATGATGCAGAGGCTCGGCAGGAGTCAGTACCTGGGCTACGCGGCGGGGGATGCCGCCAACAATCTGTCCTTCTCCATGGTCACCAGCTTCCTCATCCTCTACTACACGGATGTGATCGGCGCCGAGGCAGCGGCCATCGCCACGCTCATCTTCGTGGTGCGGTTCTGGGACGCACTGGCAGACCTGTTCGCGGGACAACTGGTGGACAAGACGATGACGCGCTGGGGCAAGTTCCGCCCCTTCTTCCTGTTCGGATCCGCGCCGCTGTTGGTGTCGTCCATCGTCTGCTTCTCCGTGCCGTCCAGCCTGAGCATGGGGCAGAAGATGCTGTGGGCCTACGGCTCCTACGCGCTGATGGGCCTGCTCTACTCACTCGTGAACATCCCCTACGGGTCACTGGCCGCCGCGATGACGCAGGTGTCCGCGGAGCGCGCGAAGCTCGCCGCCTTCCGTGTCGGCGGCAGCACCGCGACCATGCTGCTCATCGCCGTCGTGGTGTCTCCGCAGGTGCAGTCGAACAAGGGCAATGCGCCGGGTCTGCAGCATGCGCTGACGACGACCACGCTGGCCTTCGGCGTGTTCGGGTTGGCCCTGTACGCGCTGCTCTTCCGCACGGCCAAGGAGCAGGTGCAGCGGACGTCGCCGTCGGTGCGGCTGCGAGAGAGCATCAGGGTGGCAGCGAAGAACGGGCCGCTCCTCCTGCTCTGTGGGTCCTCGCTGCTCTTCCTCACCGCCATGTTCCTCGGACAGGCGCTCGGCGTGTACTACGCGCGTGACGTGCTCGGCAACGCCAACTACTTCATCTACCTGAGCCTGACCGGGAGCCTATGCGTGGTGCTGGCCTCCACGACCATCCCCTTCGTGGTGCGCACCATCGGCAAGAAGCACGGCTACCTGGCCTTCGGCGCCATCGCCCTGGTGGGCGGACTCATCCTGTGGCAGGCCCCCACGCCCAGGCTCTGGGCCGGTGAGTCCGGGAGCCTCGGTGCGATCGTCATGCCGCTCATCGGTTGGGCCGTGTACAACCTCGGCGTCGGCGGCGTGAACACGCTCATGTGGGCCCTGGAGGCGGACACCGTGGAATACGGCGAGTGGCGCACGGACAAGCGCATCGAGGGGCTCACCTATTCGATGTTCTCGTTCACGCGCAAGATGGGCCAGGCCATCGGCGGGTCGATCGGCGTTGCTGCGCTTGGCATCTTCGCCTACAACAAGGATGCCCTCACGCAACTGCCGCACGGTTCGCAGACCGAGCAGACCATCAACGGCGTGAAGATGGGCATCGGGCTCCTCCCGGCAGGGGTGATCGTCCTCGCCTGTGTGGCAATGGCCTTCTACCGCCTCACCGATACGCGGTTCGCGGAGATCATGAGCGAACTCAGCGCCCGTCGTGCGGCCCGAGCGGAGCGAACCCCAGCCGGATGAGGAGCGCCGACTCGCGCCCACAGGCGCAGTGGATCAGGCTCGCGTGGGGCCCCCCGCGACCTGTCCGATGCGCATCGTCACGGGCCAGGTGATCCGGAGGGTCGCACGTTGCGGTGGCCACAGTTCGGCGAGGTCGGCCGCGAAGGCAATGAGCAGGGCCCCGGCGCCGGCGTCGCGGGCTGCTCGGACTGCGGACCAGGTCGAGACGTAGCCCAGCAGTGCCTCGCTATCGAGCGCTCGCTCGATAGCGAGCGGCTCGGGCTCCCATTCCGTGAACGGGAAGTCGAAGCTGTGGTAGCCCTCATC
>DAHWFQ010000112.1:0-5148 GCA_027324895.1 Actinomycetota bacterium
CAGCCGAATCGCTCGAGGCAGGCGGCATTCTCTGCCGGTTGCTCCGAGAGGTGCATGTGGAGCGGCATACCGCGTGCCCCGGCGAAGGCCGCGACGCCTGCGATGGCGTCCTCCGGGAGCGCACGCACGCTGTGGATCGCGGCGCCGATCTTCAGCAGCGGGCCGCCGCGCAGGCCCTCCACGCGCTCCGCCCAGGCCTGCCAACTGCCGTCGTCGAAGCGGCGCTGCGCTCCCTGCAACGGACTGCCGGCGACGTCGGCCTGCAGGTAGCAGGTGTCGAGCAAGGTCATCCGGATGCCCGCATCGGTCGCGGCGGCGGCCACGGCGTGCCCCAGCGCGTTGGCATCGGAGTAGCGCGCGCCGGATCCGTCGTTGTGCAGGTAGAAGAACTCGCCGACCGCAGTGATGCCGGCCAATGCCATCTCGCCGTAGGTGGCGCGGGCCAAGGCGTACAGGGAGTCCGGTGTCAGCCGCGCTGCCACCCCGTACATGAGGTCGCGCCAGGCCCAGAAGTCCGCCGCACCGGCCTGCGTGTGCCCGCGGATCGCCCGATGGAAGACGTGGGAGTGGGTGTTCTGCAGGCCGGGCATGGTGAGGCCGCGCAGGCGCTCCCCATCGGGCGGCAAGGGGGTGTCTGGAGTGACCTTGGTGATGACTCCGTCCGCCAGTTCGATGAGCACATCGCTGGCCACCGCGTCGCCGCCGAGCCAGGCCCGCTCCGCGTGCAGACGACGGGTCACGCTGCCGGTTTCGCTCATGCCCAGGACCTTTCCACGCCTTGCCGCATACGCTGCCAGAGGAAGCGTGGACCGGCCGACCGAACGTGTGCCCCGTGCTGCGGGCGGCCGGTTGCCGGTCGCCGATGGTGTCGGGTCATCACGACGTCGTCGGGACCGTCGGTCGAGTGCTGGCTGCCCTAGGTGGCGACGGGGATGGCCAGGAGCAGCGGGCCGCCAACGCGCGACACCGTGACGCGGGCGATCTCGTCGGGCGGGAAGGCGGACCGTCCGCTCGTGCTGGCAGCGCCGTAGTAGTCCGCGGTCCACACGGTGAGTGTCTCCTCGGCCGCTGACGTGCTCTCGACGCGCAGGATGCAACGCGTGCCGCGCGGTACGCCCTTGATCGACAGGGCCAAGCTGCTGCCCGAGCCGGACGGCGTGATGGCGGCGGTGGCCTGGATCCCGTTCGCGGTGGCACTCGCCATGATCGCCTGCTGGTTGCCGCCGAGGACACCACCCAACGAGGCGAGGGCGATGACGAGCACGGCTGCGGCAAGCGCCAGGGTGGAGGCGACGGCCAGGCGCCGGTTCCGGCGCTGCCGTTGGCGCTCCTCCACGACCCGCTGCAGGAGCCGCGGCAGCAGGTCCCCTTCGGTGACGACGGGGCGCGCGGTGACCTCGTCGAGCGTCAAGCGGGGGAGGAGTTGCGCAACGCCGCGCAGCGAGGCCTGCTCGGCGGAGCAGGTGGGGCAGGTGGCGATGTGCCCCTGCAGCGCTTCCGGAAGTTCCGCTCCGGTGAGGAGCGACAGTGCGATCTCCTGTTGGATGTCGTCACATCTCATGGGAGCAACCCCCGTTCAGCGCAGAGCACGCGCAATGCCCGGAGCGCGTAATGGCACCGCGACTTGATGGTGCCCGCAGGCACGCCCAACTGGACGGCCGCCTCATCGATGGACAGGCCGCGGTAGTAGACGGCGATGATGACATCACGATGCTGGGTGGCCAGTCCCTGCAGGGCCTCCAGGATCTCGAAGTGGGTGAGGGTGTCGTCGAGGCGCCTGTCGTCGACCGCGACCTCTGCCGGTTCTCCGACCTCCTGCGGGCGGGCCATGCGCGCCCGGTGGGCGTCGATGGCGAGGTTGCGCGCGACCGCGAAGAGCCAGGAACGAGGCGAGCGATCCGCGGACTGGACGACCTCCGGATGGCGCCAGGCGCGCAGCAGGGTCTCCTGGACGATGTCCTCCGCATGCTGCCGATCGCCACCGGTGAGACCGGTGACGTAGTGCAGCAACGGCCCGCCGTACTCCGCGTACAGCGTGCGCATGAGCTCCTCATCGACGGCCGGCGGTCTCGTCACACTTCAGGGTACGGCCCCTGGGCGCATTTGGTTCATGTTCCGCGGCGCAAACGGTCTGCACGCCGTGAATGAACAATTCCCGGGGCGCAGCCGTATCCAGCGGCATGAGGAAGATCGTTGCACCGACCGCGTTGCTCGCAGGCATGCTGCTCCTTGCGGGCTGCGGCTCATACTCGTCAGCAAGTGGCGGCAGTGGTGGCCTGTACGGCAGTGCAGCGAAGGCCAGTTCGGCGGCGACGGGTGGCGGGTCAGCCTCGGCGGACACCGTTGACATCTCCGGCTTCGCCTTCAGTGCCATCACCGTCAAGGCAGGCGCGACGGTGACGGTGAGGAACGCGGATGCGGCCGAGCACACGCTGACCATCGCGGCCGCGGGGATCGATGTGAAGGTGCCGGCCGGGGGGAGTGCCAGCTTCACCGCGCCCGCCAAGGCGGGCACCTACGCGCTGACCTGCGACTTCCACCACAGCATGCATGGCACGCTCACGGTCAGCGCCTGAGACGGCAAGTGGCCCCCGGCATGCGCCGAGGGCCACTTGGCAGTTCCCATGCGCCTAGGCGACGACTGCGAAACCGCCGGTCCACGAGACCTTCTCGCCTGCGGCGAGCGAGATCTGCAGGAAGCCGAGCGCCTCGAGTTCGCGTGCCCGCTTCAGTGAGCCTGCGTCGATGCCCTTGAGGCCCGCGGCGGACACGATGCCGATGAGTGTGGCCTTGGCGTCCTCATCATCGCCGGCGACGAGCACGGTCGTGGTGTTCTCGCCGATCCGGCCCGAGGCGAGCGTGCCGCCGAAGGTCGTGTTGAAGGCCTTGAGCACCTTCGACTGCGGCAGCGCGGCGGCGATGACGGCCGCGGCGGAGGAATCCGCCGGAACCACCAGCGAGTCGAAGCTCGCGAAGTCGACCGGGTTGGTGATGTCGACGATGATGCGGCCGGCGAGTTCCGCCTTGCGGTTCTCGAGGATGTCGGCCACCGCGCCGTAGGGCACGGCCAGGACGACGACCTCGCCAGTCACCGCGGTGCCGGCGTCGTTCTGGCCCAGGCTCTGGACGGTGTTGCCACCCTTGGTGACGAGGCCGGCGATGGCCTGACCCATGTTGCCGGTTCCGATGATGCTGACGTGTGCCATTTGGATCTCCTCAGTGGGGTTCGCGCTATAGGTTGTTGCTACAACTAAAATGCTAGCGGTGATTAGTTGTCGTGTCAACTATCTGCTAGATTGCTCCCATGACACGCTGGCTCGACGATCGGGAACTCGCCGCCTGGGTGCGGCTTGCGGCCGTGCTCGAACTGCTGCCGGGCGCGCTCGAGGCCCAGTTGCGGCGCGACTCCGATCTCTCCCATTTCGAGTACTGGGTACTCGCCATGCTCTCCGAATCACCGGATCGGACGTTGCGCATGTCGCAACTCGCGGCGCGCACCAGCGCCACGCTGCCGCGGCTTTCCCATGTCGTCCAGCGACTGGAGGAGCGCGGTTGGGTGAAGCGCTTCCCCTGCGAGCTCGATCGCAGGGCCACCAATGCGAGGCTCACCGGAGCCGGCTGGAAGAAGGTCGTTGCATCAGCTCCCGGCCACGTGGAGAACGTGCGCGAACTCGTGTTCGATGCGCTCAGCGAGGAGCAGGTCGAGCAGTTGACCGCCATCGCGGACCGCATCCTCGACGCGCTCGGGCCCGAGGCCGCGGCCCAGGTGGCGAGCTACGAACGGCCGCACGCGGTCTGACCCGGCGGTCGCGCTGCGCGCCCTGCCACTGTCCTCCATGCCCCATCGGGTGCGGACGGAGTCTCACGTCATCCTGACGCATTCGTGCTGCGATTCCGCTTCCCCTGCAACGCTGCGGGGTTACGCTGTTGCGGACAGGAGGCGTGCGATGCAGACCTGGGTGTGGATTGCGGCCGCGGGTGCACTCATCGCCTTCGAGTTGGCCACCACGAACCTCGTCCTGGGGTCGTTGGGCGTCTCCGCGTTGGGTGGCGCGCTCATGGCGTGGCTGGGCGTGGACCCACTGTGGCAGGCCATCGTCTTCGCTGCGCTCGCCATCATCACCCTCGGCCTGCTGCGTCCCCTGGCCCTGCGCAACCTCACCAAGCGCACGCCCGGGCTGACGACGAATGTCGATCGGCTGTTGCGTGCCAAGGGTTTCTCGCTCTCCGAGGTCACGGACCGGTCCGGCCAGGTGAAACTCAACGGTGAGGTGTGGACGGCGCGCACGCGCGGCGCCACCATCCCCTCCGACACCCCGGTGGTCGTCATCGCGATCGAGGGCGCCACCGCCATCGTCGAAGCAAGGGAGCAAATGCCATGACCGTGGATCTCGCACCGGTGATCGTGTTCCTCGTCATCATCGTCATCTTCGTGGTGATCCTGTTGCAGTCCGTGCGCATCGTGCCGCAGGCCCGCGCGGGCATCGTGGAGCGCCTCGGGCGCTACCACCGCACGCTCGGTGCGGGGCTGGCGATCATCGTCCCCGTCGTCGATCGCGTGCGCCCACTGGTGGACCTGCGTGAGCGCGTGGTCTCCTTCCCGCCGCAGCCGGTCATCACCGAGGACAACCTGGTCGTCTCCATCGACACCGTCATCTACTTCCAGGTGACCGACCCCAAGAGCGCCACCTACGAGATCGAGAACTTCATCCAGGCCATCGAGCAACTCGCGGTCACCACCCTCCGCAACGTCGTGGGCGGCCTCGACCTGGAGGCGGTGCTCACATCGCGTGACTCCATCAATGCGGCCCTGCGCGAGGTACTGGACGAGGCGACCGGCAAGTGGGGCGTGCGTGTGAACCGCGTCGAGCTCAAGGCCATCGACCCGCCGGCCAGCGTGCAGCAGGCGATGGAGAAGCAGATGCGCGCGGACCGCGAGAAGCGGGCCACCATCCTCACGGCCGAGGGCGAGAAGCAGAGCCAGATCCTCACCGCCGAGGGAGCGCGCCAGGCCGAGATCCTGCGCGCCGAGGGCGACGCCCGCGCCAAGGTGCTGCGTGCCGAGGGCGAGGCGGAGGCCATCGCAGGCAGTTGCTGGAGGTAGGTGTATGCGAGCACGCGATCGTCGGCGTTGCCGGCATGGATGGC
>DAHWFQ010000118.1:0-7223 GCA_027324895.1 Actinomycetota bacterium
GCGAGATCGAGTGCGGCACTGGGATCGAAGACCTGCCGATCCGCCCAGTAGCGGATGCGCGTGCCGGTGACGCCCTTCTTGGCGCGGCCGCTGATGCGCAAGCCCGACTGCTTGGTGAACGGGCCATTGGGCTGGTCATCCACGAACACACCAGGCACGCCGCGCTGGAAGGACATCATGTGGACCTTGCCATCACGATCGACTTCCACATCGAGGCGCTCGGACAGTGCGTTCACGACGGAGGCACCCACGCCGTGCAGGCCCCCCGAGGCGGCGTACGAGCCGCCACCGAACTTCCCGCCCGCATGCAACTTCGTCATCACGAGTTCGACGCCGGCCAGCTTGCTCTTGCGTTCGATGTCGACGGGGATCCCGCGCCCGTCATCGCGCACTTCGACCGAGCCATCGGGATGCAGGATCACGTCGATGCGCTTGGCGAAGCCGACGAGTGCCTCATCGACCGCGTTGTCAACGATCTCCCAAAGGCAGTGCATGAGCCCGCGACTGTCGGTCGATCCGATGTACATGCCCGGGCGCTTGCGCACTGCGTCCAGGCCCTCGAGCACGGCAAGGTGCTTGGCGGAGTACTCCCCCGGATCGCTTGCCTTGACGCGTACCACGTGCAGCCCTTATCTCGTTGAATGGCCTGAGAATAGACAGAATTCGCTGTGAATCATCCGCCGACGACACGCCGAATTGGCGGGGAATAACGCAGCACGGGAGAATGTTGTTGAGAATACGAATTGGAGGTGCCCATGACGACCACCATTGCCGCGACACCGCTGACGGAGTCCGATCGTTGCGATCGTTGCAACGCGCAAGCGTATGTGCGTGTGGTGCTCAATGCCGGCGGCGAGTTGCTGTTCTGTGCGCACCACTACTCGAAGTTCTCCGTCGGCCTTCAGGCCAACGCGCGCGAGATCCAGGACGAGACCTTCAAGTTGAACGTCAAGGAACTCTGAGTCACGGGTTCACGAAGGCCCGCCGGTTGTACCGGCGGGCCTTCGTCGTCCTAGTCGAGGTAGTCCCGCAGCACCTGTGAGCGTGACGGGTGACGGAGTTTCGCCATGGTCTTGCTCTCGATCTGGCGGATCCGCTCGCGCGTCACGCCATAGACCTTGCCGATCTCGTCGAGCGTCTTCGGCTGCCCATCAGTGAGCCCGAAGCGCATGCGCACCACGCCGGCCTCGCGCTCGCTCAGGGTGTCCAGCACGCCCTCGAGCTGCTCCTGCAGCAGCGTGAAGGAGACCGCGTCGGAGGGCACGATGGCCTCGGAGTCCTCGATGAGGTCACCGAACTCGCTGTCACCCTCCTCACCCAGTGGCGTGTGCAGGGAGATCGGCTCGCGCCCGTACTTCTGCACCTCGACGACCTTCTCAGGAGTCATGTCGAGTTCGCGCGCGAGTTCCTCCGGTGTGGGTTCGCGACCGAGGTCCTGCAGCATCTGGCGCTGGACGCGGGCCAGCTTGTTGATGACCTCGACCATGTGCACGGGGATGCGGATGGTGCGGGCCTGGTCGGCCATGGCCCGGGTGATGGCCTGCCGGATCCACCACGTCGCATACGTCGAGAACTTGTAACCCTTGGTGTAGTCGAACTTCTCGACCGCACGGATGAGGCCCAGGTTGCCCTCCTGGATGAGGTCCAGGAAGAGCATGCCGCGACCCGTGTAGCGCTTGGCCAGCGACACCACGAGTCGGAGGTTGGCCTCCAGTAGGTGGTCCTTGGCCCGCCGGCCGATGTTGATGACCTTGCCCAGGCATCGATCGCAGGCCAGGACATCGTCATAGCTCTTGCTCTTCACCACGACGTACGAGGTCATGGGCGGCAGCCCGCAGATCCCGCACACGATCTTCTTCTTGCTGGCGCTCACGGGCACCATCGCGGTGTCGCGCAACTCCTCCGCGAACAGCCCGGCCTCGACCTGCTTGGCCAGCTCCACCTCGAGCTCGGCGTTGAGCAGGGCCACCTTCCCGATCTGCTTCAGGTAGTCCTTGACCGGGTCCGCGGTGGCACCGGCCTGGTGCACCGTCTGCACCGGCTCATCGGTGTCATCGATGTCGGAGATGACGAAGCCCTCGTCCTCCGGCTGTTCGGCCGGGGCGACCTCCTCGACCGCCTCCTCCTGCTTCACCTCCGCGAGGTCCTCGGCCAGCTCGGCCTCGAGCTCCGTTTCGAGCGCACCGGCGGCCTCGAGGTCGATGTCCTCCTCGAGCACCTCCTCGAGTTCCTCGGGGACGGCCTCAGCATAGACGATCTCATCCACGGGGGCGGCGGCTTTGACTGCGCGCTTCGTTGCTGCGGGAGCGGGGGCGGGTTCCGCCGGGACCCGGCGCTTCGGCGCCTTCTCCTCGGCAGCGGCGGCCCTGGCCTGCTTGGGTGCCGCCTTCTTCGCGGGAGCCGCGGCCTTGGCGGGGGCTGGAGTCGCGGGTGCCGACTTCTTGGCCGGCGCCGCCTTGCTCGCTGGCGCGGCCTTCTTCGCTGTTGCCACCGGATTCCCTTCGCATGATGAAGGCCCGTGTCAAGCGTCGAGGACGCGACCGGGCTATCGGCCCGTATTCTGCCACGGACCGGTACATGGTTGTGCACAGCCCCCGAACGGGCCATGTTGTCCACGGTTGTGTCATCCATAACGTCCTGAGGCGTGAGGCAATTCCTTCTCGCGCTCCTGCTCGCGCTCAGTACGGCCGCACCGGCCAACGCCACCGAGGTCGTCGCAAATGACCCCGCCGACGCCTACATCATCTCCGGCGCCGTGATCCTCAACGCCACCTTCGCGGAAGCCCAGTCGGCGAGTTCCTGTGTCAACTGCCAGTGGCGCGTGATCCGCATCTGCGCCAGCGGCGGTGTCGAGGATCGCTCGGCCTGCCTGGGGTCGAGTTGCGCCGCCAGCACCGAGATCGCGGAGGTATGGCGAGCCGACGCGCCCACGGCTCCCCCGGTGGGCGATCCCCTGTGGACCTACCGCGGCACCATGTGCCTCACCGAAGCGCCGGTGGCAGCGGCGACGGTGACGACCGGGGTGCGTGACTTGGCGCAGCGGGCCGTCCCGCCCCTGGCCGTGGCCTCACAGCCGGTCTCCACGACACTCACCGGCCTGCCGACCTACTTCCGGACCGGGCAGCCAGCATTCTTCGTGGCGGCACCGGCGACGGTCGCGGGAACCCTGGTCACGCTCCAAGCGCGGCCGTCCTGGACCTGGGACTTCGGGCAGGGCAGCCTGCTGACGACCAGGGACCCCGGTGGCCCCTACCCCAGCGGTCGCGTCCGCCACACCTATCCGCGACGCGGCATCTACCGGGTGCGCGTCACCTGCACCTGGCACGCGACCTATGCGACGCGCGGCCTCAGCGACCTTCCCGTCGACGGCGTTGTCACGCAGTCGATGTGGATCGACCTGCGTGTGAAAGAAGCACGCCGATACCTCACCAACAAAGGAGCATGACGTGTCCTCGACCCACCCACGCGCCACCATCGCCAGGCTGCCATTCCTGCTCGACCGTGAGCCCATCGATCAACTCATGATCCTGGGCCTGGATCCAACCGGAACCGTCGCGCACGCCATGTCCTTCCCCACGCGCGCCGAACGCCCGCTCGATGACCCGCTCCTCGAGAGCTCGCTGTGGGGACCGGAGATCAGCGACGCGGTGGTGGCCGTCTACACCGATCGCCCGGCGCTGAACCTCCAACCGCTCATGGATGCCTGGGCCCACCAGGGCCGCGCGACCGTCGGGGCCGTGTGGGCCGGAGCCCAGCGCTGGCGCTCCTACCTCTGTGAGACCGAGGGCTGCTGCACAGGGCGCGGGAACCGATACACGACCCGCACCCTGGGGCATGACGACTACGACCCGCTTCCGGAGCGACCGGCGAATGCGGGCGGTTGGCGACAGGATCGGTGGGGGGACTGGATGCAGGCCATCGCGGACGTCCATCGCGACCTGGACGTCGATCCCGGACTGCTCGAACTGCTCGCTCGCACGCTGCACGACATCCCGATCCGCGACGCGGTCCTCGCCTACTCCGCAGACGCCGATGGTCAGGCCCGGCCGGGCCTCGACGCGCTCCTGCAGCGCATGATGCAGCGCAGCACCCTGGGTTCGGCGGTTCCCGTGCACACCTGTGCAGCGGCCCTGCTCTACCTCGATGGCGACATGGACGAGGCCGCCCACCGTGTGCGCCAGATCCTCGAGACCGAGGAGTACTCGCTCGCCCGCCTGCTCAGCAACGGCCTCGACATGCGCGCACCGGCGTCGCTGCTCGCGCGTTCGTTCGCGCACTACAGCCCGCAGCAACTGCTCGCCACGGACATGCGCGCGGCCTGAATGCGGAAGTGACGGTGGTCGCGAGCTTCCCCTCTCGCCACCACCGTCACCGCCGGTGAATGTAGCGAGCGGAGGCTTCCCAGTGGCCGCGACACGCGGGACGGACGGTGGCGGTGCGGCGTGCGTCGTACGGTCCCCCCGACACCCGATTTCTTGCGCCGCAACCCCATGTGCAAGGCTCCACACATGCGCCTTGATCACGTCTCGTACGCGGTGAGCCACGGGGAACTCGCGGACACCGTACAGCGATTCGGCGGGAAGCTCGGAGCCGCCTTCTCGGACGGTGGACGCCACCCGCGTTTCGGAACCCAGAACTTCATCCTGCCCTTGCAGGACAACATGTACATCGAGGTCGTGGCCGCGCTCGACCACCCTGCGGCGGAGCGCGCACCCTTCGGCCAAGCGGTGCGCAATCGCGCTGAATCCGGCAGCGGTTGGCTGGGTTGGGTCGTTGCCGTGAGCGATCTGGCGCCCATCGAGGCACGCATCGGACGCGAGTCCGTCCCCGGTCACCGCCGTCGCCCCGACGGCTACGACCTCGAATGGCGGCAGATCGGCGTGATCGACCTGCTCGAGGATCCGCAACTCCCCTTCTTCATCCAGTGGAGCTCTCCCGCCAGCGAGCACCCGTCACGTGGCGCCACCGACATCCGCGTCTCCCGGATCGAGATCGCCGGCGACGCCGATGTGGTCGCGGAGTGGCTGGGCGAGCCCAGGAACCATCCACTCGACGCCATCGATGTCGAGTGGGTCTCGGGCGAGGACATGAGCGGCATCGTCGCCGTCACCTTCGACACGCCGCACGGCAGCATCCGCCTGGACTGATCAGTCGACGATGGCCGACCGTAGGCCGAAGGCGGATGCGGTGGGGGCTCCTGCTTCGGTGAGTGCGCGCACCACGACAATGCGACGCGCGCCGGCGTCACGAACCTCGTGGACCCGCGACGCATCGATGCCGCCGATGGCGAACCACGGCTTCAGGAATTCGCGCGCCGAGACGGCGCGCACCAAGTCGAGTCCCGGGGCCGGTCGACCGGGCTTGGTCGGCGTCGGCCACACCGGACCCACCGCGAAGTAGTCGACCTCGTCATCCCCCGCCGCCTCCGCGGATTCCTCAATGGCGTGCGTCGAACGGCCGATGAGCACGTGCTCGCCCACAACGCTCCGGGCCTGGGCTGGGGCGAGATCGTCCTGGCCGAGGTGGACGATGTCCATGCCGGCGATGGCCGCCAGATCGGCACGATCGTTGACGCAGGCGAGCGCACCATGGGCGTCCGCCGCCCGTCGCAGTACCTCGAGGTGGCGCAGCGCCGGTCGCGCCTCCATGGCCTTGTCGCGGAACTGCACGATGTCGACGCCGCCGTCATAGATGGCATTGACGAAGCGCTCGAAATCCAGGAGCGATCCACGCGCATCGGTGCAGCAGTAGAGGCGGGCCTGCGCGAGTCGGGCCGCTCGATCGGTACGTGACGTCATAGCCGCATTCTTCGCGTCCGGCCCCGCGGTCGGCCAATCGGTCAATCACTGGGAGAATGTCGCTGTGGAACTCGTGATCATCGGTGGAGGCATTGCAGGACTGACGACCGCACGCGAGGCGGTGCGTGCGGGCATGGCCGTGACCGTGATCGACCCTACGCCGACGCATGGTGCCTCATATGCGGCAGCAGGCATGATCGCGCCGCTCACCGAGTACCACATCGGCGACGAGCGACTCACACCACTGCTCGTCGAAGCCGCGCGCGTCTGGCCCGGCTACGCCCGGGCCATTGCCGAGGAGTCGGGCCTGCCCTCGGGCTACGTCGACCATGGCACCGTCGTGGTCGGCCATGATGCCGATGACAAGGCCGAGCTGCTCCGCCACCTCCCCGCACAGCGGGCCCTCGGGTTCGCACCCGAGGTGCTGACCACCCGCGAGGTGCGCGATCGCGAACCGGCGCTTGGCCCCACCATCTCCGTCGGCATCGCGGCCCCGGCCGATCACGCGGTGCACAACCGCGAGTTCCTCGCCGCGCTCCTCCGCGCCAACGAACTGGCCGGGGTGAAGTTCATCTACGAGAGCGCACGGCTCACCGCCCAGCCGAATGTCGTGGTGTGCGAGAGTCAGGAGCTCCGCGCGGACCGCATCGTCGTGGCTGCCGGGATCGACACCGTGGAACTCGACGCGCTCGAGCCCGGGATCCGGGCGGCCATCCGCCCGGTGAAGGGCCAGATCCTGCGTCTGCACGCCGACCGTCGCACCAGTGCCGTCCCGGAGCTCACGGTGCGGGCGCTCGTTCGCGGCAAGTCCGTGTACATCGTGCCGCGACCCTCAGGCGAGGTCGTGATCGGCGCCACCGTCGAGGAACGGCAGTTCGACCTTGGTGCCACTGCTGCGGGGGTGTTCGAACTCCTGCGCGATGCGCGCGCGATCATGCCGAGCGTCGACGAGTGGGCCTTCACCGAGTCGTGGGCCGGCATGCGCCCGACCACCCAGGATCACCTGCCCATCGTCGGCGCGAGCTCGCGGCCGGACATCGTGTACGCGACGGGCCACGGACGCAACGGCATCCTGCTCGGACCCCTGACCGGGCTCTCCATGGCGACGTACCTGAGCACCGGCTCCATGCCCGCGCCGATGGATGTCGCAAGCCCGCTACGGTTCCTGTAGGAGATGCCATGGAGATCACAGTGAATGGCAAGCCCCTTGCCGTGAGCGAGCCATTGACGGTCGCGGAACTCGTGGCACTGCTCGATCTCCCGGATCGTGGAATCGCCGTGGCGCTCAATGGCGCCGTGGTACCCCGGACCCGGTGGCAGGAATCGCATCTCCCGGCCAGTGCGGACGTCGAGGTCCTCACTGCAGTGCAAGGTGGCTGAATGAACGCGCTTGACGACTTCGCATTGGCCGGCGGCCAGTTCCAC
>DAHWFQ010000123.1:0-6028 GCA_027324895.1 Actinomycetota bacterium
TCGGCGGCGCGGGCTACGTCAAGGATTTCGCCGCCGAGCGCTACATGCGCGATGCCAAGATCACGCAGATCTACGAGGGCACCAACCAGATCCAGCGCCTGGTGATGGCTCGCCAACTCCTGAAGTAGCCCAGGCACTCCGGCCCCGGCGTCGCGCCGGTCGACAGCGTGCCCCTGCGCTCGCCCGGGGTGCGCGACGGGACCCGGCCGTCGGCCTAGCCTGCGAGCTGGTTGCGCAGGGGCTCCCCGCGCAGCCAACGCGCCACCTGCTCGGCCACCAGGGACTTAGCGCGCGGCAGGAAGGCCGCCGTGTCTCCGCCGATGTGCGGCGTGATGAAGCAGTTGGGGGCCCCCCACAGGGGGTGTTCTGCGGGCAGCGGCTCCGGGTCCGTCACGTCGAGTGCCGCGCGAACCTGCCCGGCCCGCAGGGCCTCGAGCAGGGCGTCGGTGTCGACGATCCCTCCTCGCGCGGTGTTCACGAGCAGGGCGCCGGGCTTCATCCGCGCCAGGAAGGCGGCGTCGACCAGGTGTCGCGTCTCCGTCGTCAGGGGAACGATGAGCGAGACGATGTCCGCCTGCGGTAGCAAGGCATCGAGGGCTGACATGTCCTGCACAGCGCCGAAGCCGTCGACGCGCGCAGTGCGGGCGACCCGGTCCACGTGCACCTCGAAGGGCAGCAGCCGACGCACGATGGCCGTGGCGATGTGCCCGGCACCGATGACGAGGACGCGCGAGTCCGCCAGCGCCGGGCGGAATTCGTGTTGCCAGCGACCTTCCTGCTGGCGATCCCGGTATTCGGCGAAGCCCCGTTGACCGGCGATCATCAGCCCCACCGCGAGTTCCGCCGTGGAGGCATCGTGAACGCCGGCCGCGTTGCAGAGCGTCACGCCCTCGGGGATGAACGGCAAGACGTCGTCCACGCCCGCGGTGAGGGTCTGCAGCACCTGCAAGCGGGGCATGCGGGCGATGAGTTCGCCCTCGCGATACCCGGCGTAGTAGGCGCGGACGTAGAAGGCCACCTGAGCGAAGTCGGCGTCGCTCAAGGTCCCCCGCTCATCGAGTTCGACGACGTTGGGGAGGTCGGCGGGCAGGGCATCACGGATGTAGGACGGTACGACGATGAGATCCATCTTCGTACCCTGCCCCATCCGACGGCCGACGCCCAGCGCTCCGGTTCGTGCGTTTGCTCACCAAGACGGGCCCCACGCCCCGCACAACGGTCGGGCTGGCGGCGCGGGATGGCCGCGGCGGCCGGCAACAGCCGCGGCCCGTCGCTCGGTCCAGAGCAGGCTGCGGCAGTCGGGCCGAAGCGGCCCACCGCAAGGGCAACGGCCCCGGGTCGGCCGGGGGACGTGCAGCCGCCCCAGGACGACGATCGCACGCGTAAAGGGCGATCAGTCCGACCGCGGCGAGGGCGGCGGTGCCGGCGCCCGACGGCCCCGGCTCGGCTTCAGCAGCCCGATGAACATGGTGTCGTGCAACGTCTTCACGTGCGTGCAGGCAACGGAGCAGGCCGCCACGACATCACCGGCCGCCAACGCGTCCAGCACCTGCCGGTGCTCCACGTTGGAGGAGCGCAGGTACTCGACGGGGTACGGCAGGTAGAACTGGTACAGCTCGTGCATCACCGCCGCGTAGCGGCCGGACGCTCGGGGCAGGGCGGCGTCGCAGAGCGACTGGTGGAAGTTCGCATCCAGGTTGTGGAAGTCGGCCCAGGTGCTCGCCACCTCCATCCGTTCCACCAGGCGGCGCAGTTCGCGGGCCCGCGCCGGGCGCAGGTTCGTGATCGCCTGGTGGGTGATGCCCACCTCTAGGGCCAGACGCGTGTCGATGAGTTCCCGGATGGCGTCCGCGGCGGCGGCGTACTCCGACGGCACCACCGGACGCGAGGGCCGTGCGCTCACGAAGGTCCCGCCCAGGCGTCCACGCCGTCGCTCGAGCACGCCGTCGTCGGTCATCGAAGTGAGCGCGCGCCGGACCGTCATGCCGCTCACATCGAGCGCGGATGCGATGTCGTCGAGCGGCGGCAGCTGCTCCCCGGGCTGCAGGAGGCCGAGTTGCACGGCCAAGCCGATGCGTGCGCGCACCGTCTCCGTACCGCTCATCCTGCGAATCGGCCGCAATAGCGGCGCATCCACGTCGAACGGCGATGACTCCGCCATGCCGCTTGCCCCTCCCCGGGCTGAACTGTTCACTTTGCACAGTTTCACAAATTGTTCACCCTGAGCCAATACCCGATCGAAGGGCACTGACCTTGACCCGCATACTGCCAGTCGCACTGGTGCAGGCAGAACAACTCGTGGGGAGTTTCGACGCATACGCACGCGAGGTCGCCGATCTGACGGCACGGATGGCGCCCCGGCCGCTCATCGTCCACCCTGAGGTGCACCTGTTCGGCCGCCACGGCGACCTGTCCATGGAGGCCCTGCGTGACATCGCCCAGCCGCTCGACGGATCCATGGTTCGCGACCTGGCCCAACTGGCCGGGGACCTGAACTGTTGGTTGGTACCCGGCAGCATCGTCGAGCCGGCACCTGATGGTGGCGTCTACAACACGACCGTCGTCCTGAGCCCCCAGGGCAGGCTGGTGGCGCACTACCGGAAGATGTTCCCGTGGCGGCCCTCCGAGCCGTACACGCCCGGGACGGAGTTCAGCGTCTTCGACATCCCCGGCGTCGGGCGCTTCGGGATCGCGATCTGCTACGACATCTGGTTCCCCGAGGTGTGCAGGCAGCTGGCCTGGATGGGCGCTGAGGTCATCATCAACCCGGTTCGTACCACCACCCCCGACCGGGCCCAGGAATTGGTGCTCGTGCGCGCCAACGCCATCGCCAACCAGGTGTTCATGCTGAGCGTCAATGCCGCGGGTCCCGTCGCATACGGCCAGTCGTTGGTCGTCGATCCCGACGGTGACGTCCTCGCGCACGCAGCCCATGACCGGCCCGAGGTCATGATGCTCGACATCGACCTCGATCGCGTGACCGCGATCCGGCGCGACGGCACTGCAGGCATCAACCGCATGTGGTCCCAGTTCCGCTCCGGCGACCGGCAGATCCCGCTCCCCTTGTACGACGGCCGCATCGACCCGTCGCACTGGAATCCCGACACCGCACCTCTCGCACAACAGAAGGAACCCGCATGACAACCCTCGACCGCACCCTGGGGCTCCGCTCCGTCGTGCTCTTCGGCCTCGCGTACATGACCCCGCTCATCGTGCTCGGCATCTTCGGCATCACGGCCGACGCCACGGGAGGCGCCAGCGCGGGCGCCTACGCGGTGGCGTTGGTGGCGATGCTGTTCACCGCCTACTCGTACGGCCAGATGTCGCGCGCCTTCCCGGTCTCGGGTTCCGCCTACACCTACGTGCGACGCTCCATCAGCGATCACCTGGGCTTCCTGGTCGGCTGGGCCGTACTGCTCGACTACCTGTTCCTTCCCATGGTGATCTGGCTCATCGGCGGCGCCTACCTGCAGGCGCAGTGGCCGGCCGTGCCGTTCTGGCTTTGGATCATCGCCTTCATCATCCTCACCACCATCCTCAACATCCTCGGCATCAAGGTCGCGGACAAGACGAACTACGCGCTCATGGCCTTCCAGGTCCTGGTGCTCGTGTTCTTCATCATCCTGTCGATCACCTTCATCCTCGGCGGCCACGGCGCCGGCACGCTGGTGAGCTTCGAGCCGCTGTATGCCAAGGCCTCGAGCTGGGGGGCGCTGACAGCGGGCGCGGCGATCTCCGCCTACTCCTTCCTCGGCTTCGACGCGGTGACCACCCTGACCGAGGAGACCATCGACGCGGAGCACACCATCCCCCGCGCCATCATGTACGTCGCACTCATCGGGGGCGGGATCTTCATCCTCACTGCCTACGTCACGACCCTGGCCCACCCCGGCACTGCCTTCCATGACGTGTCCTCCGCCTCCTTCGAGATCGCGACGGAGATCGGCGGCGCCTTCTTCAGCTCGGTGTTCCTCGCCGGACTGGTGATCGCCCAGTTCGCCAGCGGCATCGCGGCCCAGGCCTCGGCCAGCCGACTCATCTACGCCATGGGGCGCGACGGTGTGCTGCCGAAGCGCGTGTTCGACAAACTCAGCGACGCCTACCGCACGCCCGTGCCCTCGATCCTCGCCGTGGCCATCGTCGGCTTGCTGGCGCTGCGCCTGGATGTCGCCACGTCGACCTCGTTCATCAACTTCGGCGCCTTCACCGCCTTCACCATGGTGAACGTCTCCGTGATCGCGCACTACCTGCGCCACCGTGCCAGCACCGACATGAACGTCATCGGCTGGGTCGCCGTACCGGTCGTCGGTGCGCTCATCGACGCCTACCTGCTGCTGCAGCTGGACATCAATGCCAAGCGCCTGGGCCTGATCTGGCTCTCCATCGGCATCCTCGTGCTGTTCGGCATCACCAAGGGCTTCCGCGTGCGGCCTCCGCAGATGGAGGACGCCCTGGAGGCCCTCGTCTAGGACGAGGGACCCCGGTCGCCCGCCAGCGGTCTCAGACGCTGTGGTGCGCGATGAACTCGCGCACCACAGGAGCGACGGCGTCCGCCTGGTCGCGCCGCACATCGTGGCTGGCGCTTGGGAAGTTCCGCAGGGTGAGCGTGGGGCAGTGCTCCTGCGCCCATCGCGCGGAGGCAGCCTCGACGATGGCCCCCCGCTTCGGGTTGCCCGTGAGCAGCAGCGCAGGGCACGCGATGCGCTCGAGCGTGGTCTCCATGGGCTCACGGTGGATGGTGAAGTTCGCGCGGATCGCCACGTCAGCGATCTGCTTGCTGCGCACCCAGGGCTCGTACTCGACCGCGTCCCAGCGCGGCTTCTCGGCGTGCGCCCGCTCGATGGCGGCCGCGTGGCCCTGGGCGCGCATGGAGGAGAGGAAGCCGAAGAGGCCCTCGAAGAGGGCGGGGTCACGCCAGGGCGACAGATCAGGCGCCAATGGTGGGTCCTCGAGCACGATCCCACGCACCCGATGGGGAAGGTCCCCAGCGAGGTACATCGCCTCCAAGGCGCCCATTGAGTGCCCGACGAGCAGCACCGGCTCCTGCAGCGTGCCGATGAAGGCGCCCGCGGTGTCGACCAGCTGCTCCATGTAGTCGACTTCCGGGTCCACCGGGGAGGCACCATGCCCCGGGGCGTCCAGCAGGTAGGTGGGCTGCACCAACCCGAGCCGATCCACCAGCCCGAACCAGCACTCCGCCATGTCCCCGAAGCCGTGCAGGAACACCACCGGGGTACCCGCGGAGATGCCGTTCCAGGCGTAGGCGGGCGAACCCGCGACGCGCCGGAAGGCCTCCAGCCGAGCAGTCACTCGCTGACGCCCAACTTGGCGAGGAGGAGTTCACGCACCTTGGCCGCGTCGGCCTGGCCGCGCGTCGACTTCATGACCGCGCCGACGATGGCACCGGCCGCCGCCAGTTTGCCGGAGGCGATCTTCTCCGCCACGTCGGGCTGCGCCGCCAGGGCCGCGTCGATGGCCTGCAGCAGGGGGGCATCGTCCGACATCAGGGCGAGGCCGCGACCCGCGATCACCGCATCGACGTCCCCCTCACCGGCGAGCACGCCCTCGATGACGGAACGGGCGAGCTTGTCATTGAGGGAGCCGGCGGCGATGAGGGCCTCGATGCGCGCGAGGTGGGAGGGGGTGATAGCCAGTTCCTCGAGGGCCAGCCCGCGCTCATTGGCGATGCGCGAGAGTTCGCCCAGCCACCACTTGCGAGCGGCCACCTGATCCGCGCCGGCGGCGATGGTGGCCTCGACCAGGTCGAGCGCGTCCGCATTCACCACCGAGGCCATGTCGTGCGCCGAGATGCCCCAGGCCGCCTGCAGGCGGGCCCGCCGCAGGGCGGGGTTCTCGGACAGGGCTGCGCGCAACTCCTCGACCCACTCCCGTGAGGGCGCAATGGGCACCAGGTCGGGCTCGGGGAAGTAGCGATAGTCCTCGGCCTCCTCCTTCACCCGACCGGCGGTGGTGAGGCCGGTGTCCTCGTGCCAGTGGCGCGTCTCCTGGATGATGCGACCACCATCGG
>DAHWFQ010000142.1:0-8642 GCA_027324895.1 Actinomycetota bacterium
AGGTCAGCTGGCCCGACGAACTCATGCTGCGCTGCGAGCTCTCCTCCCTTTCGAGCCTGATGCGCGAGCACAAGCTGTGGAAGCACACCGTGGTCCTCGTCGGACCGGCACTCGCAGCCCAGAGCGGGCAGACGCGAAGCCGCCTCTACGACCCGAGCTTCCGCCACGAGTTCCGGGATGCCGATCCGCAAGCGGCACAGGGCGCCAGGCGCCTGTCCGACAACCATGACCCGAGGACGCGAAGCGCAGGCGCATGAATGGATGACACCAGCAGGGGCGCGCACGCGTCCCACCCGCAGCAGACCACGGCAGCGCACGTGCAGGCGGTGGTGGGGCAGATCACGAACAGCGCCGCCTCCCGCGCTCGCGCCGACGATGTGGACCGGATCCTCGGACGACCCACCCTGCGCTTCGACGGCCCGGCCGTGTCCGGCCTGCCCGAAGCCTGGCAACGCTGCGACCTCATCATCAGCCACCTGGCGCTCGGCGCGACCACTCGCATCATCGCGCCACTGCTCGACTCCAAGCACACCGATCCCGGTGTCGTGGTCGTCGACGAAGCCGGGCGCTTCGCCATCCCACTGGTGGGCGGCCACGACGGTGGGGCCAATCAGTTGGCCGACGTCATCGCGGAAGGGTTGGGTGCGACCGCGGTCCTCACCACGGCCACCGATGCCCTGGGGATGCCGGCGCTGGACAACCTGGGCTGGCCGAGCGAGGGCGCCGTGGCCGCGGTGACCCGGGCCATGCTCGACGGCGCAGACGTGTTGCTGCGCCGCACACAGCCGTGGCCGTTGCCGCCGCTCCCGGACAACGTGCGGGCCCAGGCACCCAGCCCCGCTGCGGTGCTGCTCGTCACCGATGAGCGGGTCCGCCCGGATGCCGAGCCGCTGCCGACCGTCGTCGTCCACCCGCCGAGCCTGGTGGCCGGGATGGGCTGCCATCGGGGCACGGGCGTGGAGGCGCTGCGCGCGCTGCTCCTCGAGACGCTCGAAGGGGCCGGACTGGCGCTGGCCTCGCTGGCTGCCATCACCACCGTGGACGTCAAGGCTGACGAGCCGGGCCTGCTGCAGTTGGCACAGGACCTCGGAGTCCCCCTCGTCACCTACCCGTCGTCTGTCCTCGCCGAGCAGCCGGCACCAACACCGAATGACACGGTGGCAAGGCACGTCGGGACATCGAGTGTCTCCGAGGCCTCGGTGCTCGCCCACCGGGCCACGCTGCTCACCGCGAAGCGCCGCACCGCCGAAGCCACCTGTGCGATCGGTCGGATCCCGGCGCGGGGCCATCTGGCCGTGGTGGGCCTGGGTCCCGGCAGCCGTGACCTGCTCACACCCCGGGCCCGGACCGCGATCACCTCGGCCAGTGTGGTCGTCGGGTACAGCCCCTACGTGGAGCAGATCCGTGACCTCCTGCGCCCCGGGACCCGGGTGCTGGCATCGGGCATGGGCACCGAACAGGAGCGCACCGGCATCGCCATCGCACACGCCCGCGAAGGCCAGGCAGTGGCCCTGGTCTGCTCCGGCGACCCGGCCATCTATGCCATGGCGAGCCCCGTGCTGGAACAGGGCACCGACGGCATCGATGTCGAGATCGTCCCCGGGGTCACGGCCAGCCTGGCGGTCTCCGCCATCCTCGGTGCCCCGCTGGGACACGACCATGCCACCATCTCCCTGTCGGACCTGCACACGACGTGGGAGAACATCGAGCGTCGGCTGGTTGCGGCCGCCGAGTCCGACCTGGTGACGGTCCTGTACAACCCGCGCAGTCGCACCCGGGGCAGGCACCTGCCCCGCGCGCTCGAGATCATGTCCGCACACCGACCTCCGTCCACCCCCGTCGCCGTGGTGCGCGAGGCCTGCCGACCGGATCAGCAGGTGCACATGAGCACGCTCGATGCCTTCGACCCCGAATGGGTCGACATGAACTCGCTGGTGGTCATCGGCTCCTCCACCACGCGCTATGTCACGACCGGGATCGCGGAGACACGCATGGTCACGCCGCGCGACTACAAGTGGATCCAGACGTGAACGAGGCTTCCACGCCGTTGGTGATCGCAGCGCACGGCAGCGCCGACCCCGAGGGCGTCGCGGTCTGCCTGGAGCTGGCCGAACTGGTTCGTCGACGACTCCCGGGTGTCGCAGTCACCGCCGGCTTCGTGGAACTGCACGAGCCATCGGTGCAGGAGGCGGTGGCCGCCGCACTCTCGCAGAGCGCCACCGGGAACCTGGTGGTGGTGCCGCTCATGCTGGGCTCCGGAGGACACGTCCGGCGCGACATCCCCGATGCCATCGCAGACGCCCGCACGAAGTCCCCCCTTGCGAGCGTCTCCTATACGGCACCGTTGGGGCCGGATCCGCGCCTGCGCGCGGTGAGCCTGCAACGCGCCCGGGAGGCATGGAGCGGCCCGACACCGGCGGACACCATGGTCCTCGTCGGTAGGGGGACCTCACTTCCGGAGGCCAATGCCGACCATGTGCGGTTGGCCCGCCTGTTGCAGGAGGAGGGGGAATTCGCCGAGGTCGTGCCCGCCTTCATCCAGGTGACCCGGCCCGGCCTGCCCGAGGCCCTGGACCGCGCGTTCGCAGGCGGCGCGAGGTCGATCATCGTGGTACCGAACTTCCTCTTCCCGGGTCGCCTGCGCACCTGGACGCGCGAACAGGCGCACGCCTGGTCCGAATCCCATCCTGAGGCGTCCGTGTCCGTCGCCGAGGTCATCGGCGCCTGCGATGCGCTCGCCGAGGTGGTCGCCGAGCGCTACCGCGAGGCGGTGCGGCGCCTGCCCGGCGCAGCGGGCGCCCCCGTGTACCTGAGCGGACTCGACCTGCGCGGGCGGGACGTCCTCCTGGTCGGCGCCGGGAGGGTCGCGGATCGTCGCGTGCCCGGCCTCCTGCGCGCCGGTGCGCACGTGCGCCTCATCAGCCCGGAGGCGACACCCGCGCTGCGCGCCCTTGCCGGGTCCGGGTCGCTGCACTGGATCGAACGGGCAGTGCAGGCAGGCGATCTCGACGGCATGTGGTTCGTCATGGCGACGACGGACGACCCCGCGGTCAACGCCATGGTCGCGGCCACGGCCGAGGCCCAGCACATCTTCTGCGTGCGCGCGGACTGGGCACCGGGCGGCAGCGCCTGGACACCGGCTGTGGGGCATGCAGCGGGACTGTCGATCGGCGTGGTCGGCGATCGCACGCCCGCGCGCTCGGCCCATGCGCGCGACGTCGCCTTGGACGCCGTGTCAGCCTGGCTCGACGATCACGGCGTGTGATCGTCGACGGCCGCTCGCGGCTCGCAGCGCCCCACGACGCCGCCTGCGCGGTCGATGCAGATGACATCCACGGAGATCCGCGCCTCTCGGAGGATGCGCAGGGCTTCGTCCCTTGCCGCAGCAGCCACGGCATCAGCCAGCGGCAGGTCCGCTGCCGAGGCGATCTGCAGCACCTCCAGCCCGGTGGCCGCTTCGACCATGGCCGTGCAGGTCGCATCGCCCGCCCCCAGGTCGCGCGCCAACTCCGCCAGGAAGGTGTGGTCGACGGTGGAGCGGGACGAATGCAGGTCCATGTGTCCCGCTGCCAGCTTCGCGACCTTGGCGAATCCACCACAGATGGTGAGCCTCGGCACGGGGTGGCGACGCAGGTGCTTGAGCACGGCGCCCGCGAAGTCGCCCATGTCCAGGAGCGCCACCTCGGGCAGGCCGTAGACCTCGCGCGCCACCCGCTCTGACGTCGAACCGGTGGCCGCCGCGACGTGCTGCTGCCCGGACGCCACCGCCACATCGATGCCGAGGCGGATGCTCTCGATCCAGGCCGAGCACGAGTACGGCACCACGACGCCGGTGGTTCCGAGCACCGAGAGCCCGCCGTGGATGCCGATGCGCGGATTCCACGTGTGTGTCGCCAATTCGGCACCATGGTCGATGCTGATCTCGACCTCGAGGTCGAGTGGCGCGTGAGGGGCCAACGCCTGCAGGTTCTCGCGAATGAGCTGTCGCGGAACGGGGTTGATGGCGGGCTCGCCAACTGCGAGTGGCAGCCCGGCGATCGTCACCGTGCCCACGCCCTGGCCGGCGAGGAAGCGAAGTCCCGATCCGGCCGGCGCCCGCCTGAGCGTCGCGCGGACCACGGCACCATGGGTGACGTCCGGATCGTCTCCGGCGTCCTTCGTCACCGCAGCCATGGCGCTGACGATGTCCCCGGCCGAGTCCCGCACCACATCCTGGAAGGTCAAGGCGAATGCCGGTGTGCGCCCGAGCGGCAGCACGATGGGGACGGGATCGGGGAACTCACCGCTGAGCAGCGCGCTGTAGGCGGCCTTGGCTGCCGCCGTCGCGCAGGCACCAGTGGTCCAGCCCGCCCGAAGACCCGAGGACTGCAATTGGCCACGCCGCCCCCCGGCGGCGCGCTCGGAGGACGCCATCAGCTCGCACCGCCCGCAATCGCATTGATGGCCGACGCGGCAATCGCACTCCCGCCGCGACGACCGTGCACGGTCAGGTACTCGAGGCCGAGGGGATTGGCGGCAAGTGCCAGCTTGGCTTCGGTGGCTCCGACGAAGCCGACGGGGATGCCGATGACAGCAGCGGGGACCAGCGCTCGCCCGGCCACCAGTTCGAGGAGATGGAACAGCGCGGTTGGAGCGTTCCCGATCGCCACCACAGCTCCGGCCAGGCGGTCAGCCCACAGTTCCACGGCGGCCGCAGCCTTGGTGGTGCCCAAGCGCAGCGCCAGTGCGGGCACGTCCGGATTCGACAGCATGCAGATGACCTCGTTGCCCGCGGGCAGCCGCGATCGGATGATCCCGCTGGCCACCATCTGGGAATCGCAGAGGATCGGCGCTCCACCTTGCAGCGCCATGCGCGCCTGGGCGACGACCTGCGGGCTGTACGCCAGGTCGTCCACGAGATCGGGTTGGGCGGCCGCATGGATCATGCGGACCACCACCTCAGCGATGTCGGCCGGCAGGTGATCCAGGCGCGCTTCACGACGGATGATCGCGAATGACTCCCGGTAGATCGCATCGCCGTTCTTCACGTAGTCGTAGCGGACCTCTGACACGGCTACCTCCTCCACGCAGGGCATCACGCCTGATCGCATGATGCTCGTCGGCCCCGACTTGCGGACGTCGATCGGGTCCTCGCAATCCGGCAGCGGCCGTCGATCATCGACTGCACGCGCAGACTGTCCTGCTGCATCGGTGATGAACACTAGCGACGGCACCACCGCCATCATCGCGTGACATGGACGCTCACTGCGGTGGTCGGACGCCGTGCGGAGGCCATGGTGCGCCAACCGCGCGCCGTGCCATCGATGATCAAGAACACCTTTAGTAGCAGGGCCTTTTGGCCCTGATCGCGCAGCATATGGCGCGAACATTGACGCGCCTGTGGGCATGTGGTTTGCTCGCGCCGCTGTACGACGGCAGTGAAGGAAGTCGGTGCGATACCGACGCGGTCCCGCCACTGTAACCGGGGAGAAACCCTCGAAGAGGCCACTATCGCTTGGCGATGGGAAGGCTGGGGGCGACATCGATCCGGGAGCCAGGAGACTTCGGCCGTCGCTCCCTCGAACCGGGGCGTGGACACCCCGAGGAAGGTCAGGCCGCCCATGGCGCGCACACCTCTGCCCGTAATCGCACACCGGTCACGCAATGCCCTCGCGCGTTGCCGACTCCACCACAGGCACTCGCCCTCAGGCGGCGCCTCCCCCTTGCGCATTGGCTCGGCTGCGGTCCGTGGCTGCGCGTCGGCGGCCGCCATGATCGGGGAACCTCGATGAGTGCCGCAGCACGTGAACGTGTCGGGGTCATCGAGACGCGTGGCATCGACCCGGTTCCGGACGATGAGCGTCATGGCAAGGCGATTGACCTGTTCTGGATGTGGTTCGGCGCCAACATGGGCGTGCTCGGGATGACGATGGGCGCGGCGCTCGTGACCTTCAACGGTCTCAACGTCGTGCAGTCGATCATCGTGTCCGCGCTCGGATCCGCGGGGTCGTTCCTCCTCGTCGCGATCCTCAGCCTGGCCGGCAAGCGTGGTGGGGCCCCGGGGTTGACGCTCTCCCGGGCGGTCTTCGGCGTCCGTGGCAACTGGGTTCCGACCCTCGTCTCCTGGCTCGGCTTCGTGGGCTGGGAGACGGTGATGTGCACCACGGCCGCCTACGCGCTGCTTGCCGTGCTGGGCTTGGCCGGGATCACGGCCACCACCTTCGTGACGGCTGCCTGCGTCGCCATCATCGTGGCCATTGCGGCGCTCATCGGCCTCTTCGGCCACGCCACCATCATGTGGATCCAGAAGTGGCTGACCTGGGTCTTCGGTGCTTTGACCGTGGTCGTCGTGCTCTTCCTCACGGTCACCGTCAACTGGTCAGCGGCGCTCAGCAGGCCGGCAGGGTCCTGGACGGCGGTCATGTGGGGCATGGGCTTCATCGCCGCTGGCACCGGACTGGGGTGGTTGTCCGCTGGTCCTGACTACACGCGCTACCTCCCCCGCAGCGTCCGTTCGAGCCGGGTGGTGTGTGCTTCGGTCCTGGGCGCGTCCCTTCCCCTGGTGCTCCTGCTTGCCATGGGTGCACTGATGGCCGTGGGAGACAGCAAGCTGGCCGCCGCCAACGACCCGGTGGGTGCCATCGGTGCGGCGCTCCCGAGTTGGATGCTCGTCCCCTACCTGATCACGGCGATCTTCGGGCTGGTTGCCGCGGCCGACCTCTCGATGTACTCGTCGGGGCTCAACCTCCTCACGGGTGGCATCAAGGTGCGACGGACGTCAGCGGTGGGAGTCGACGCCGTCCTGATCCTGGCCGGGGGCCTCTACGTGACCGTCGTCGCACAGGACTTCTACGGACCCTTCATCACCTTCCTCACCCTGCTGGCCGTGCCGCTCACGGCCTGGGCTGGCGTCTTCCTCGTCGACATGATCGGACGTCGCTGGTACGACCCGCTGGGGCTCGTCGACACCCGCGTCGGCTCGCCGTACTGGTACCAGCGTGGCCTGAACGTCTCGGCGCTCCTGGCATGGGGGCTGGCGACGGCCGCCGGCATCTGCTTCACGAGCGCGCAGGCAGGGTCCTCCGTATGGTTCTCGGGCCCGTGGTCCGGGACCTGGGTCGGCGAGCATGCGCTGGGCTGGCTGGTGGCTGGGCTCTTCGGGGCGCTGGCCTACCACGTGTCCCGCACGGTGGCCCACCAGCAGACCCACTTCGTCCAGCCCACGGAGGGCCCCGCGGCCCCGCGACCTGCGCACGACGATCTCCTCACGAGCGCCACGACGAGCCCAGCGGCGTCGAGCCAGACGCATGCCTGATGCCGGGCGGGTGATCTCGCTCTGCAGCATCCTGGTGGACCAGGTGCTGGAGGTGCCGGCCATCCCCGAACGGGGCGGTGGCATGCTCGCCACCGCAACCCGGTCACTGGTGGGTGGCGGTTTCAATCTGGTGGCGGCAGCGGCGAGGCAGGGCATCGCCACGGTGTACGCGGGCGTTCACGGCACCGGCCGCAACGGTGACCTGATCCGGGCCGCCCTTGCCCGCGAAGGTGTCCAATCGGCGTCGGCGCCGAGGACGGAAGCCGACAGCGGGTTCTGCCTGGCCATGATCGAGCCCGACGGCCAACCCACGTTCGTCACCATGCCCGGAGTCGAATCGAGGCTGGCCCCGACCGACCTCGTCGGCCTGGGGATCACCGCGTCCGACGTCGTCGCGCTCTCGGGTTACGACCTGCTGTACCGGGTGAGCGGGGCGACGATCACGGCCTGGCTGGCCGAGAGCGGGTGGAGCGTCGGAAGCGGACCGCAGGTCATGCTGGATCCGGGGCCGCTGGTTGCCGAGATCCCGGCGGGGACCCTGGATGCCGTGCTTGCGCGGGCCGGGGTGTTGACGCTGAACCAGCGGGAGGCGCGCCTGCTCGCGGATGCGCGAGGCGCCTCCGGACGCGATCTGGCGACGGCGTTGCGCGACGGCGCGCGGGTCCCACCGGCCACGACGGTGATCGTGCGCGAAGGTGCGGACGGATGCTGGGCCCACGGCGGGCTGCTCGAGGACACGATGATCCACGTGCCCGCGCCGAAGGTGAGCGTCGTCGACGCCACGGGCGCCGGGGATGCGCATTCCGGGGTGCTGGCGTCGGAGCTGCTGCGGGGAGTGTCGTTCGAGGACGCCCTGCTCACCGCCAACCGCGCAGCGGCGTTCTCGGTGACGCGGAGCGGACCGGCGACCGCTCCAACCTGCGCCGAACTCGCGGGTTGGAGCAGCAGCTGACGGTCACCCGACGGTGGCTCAGGCCAGGTCGGCCACCGTCGCATGTGCGCCGCGCGTCATGATGGAGTCGAGGATGCGCAGATAGGTCGCTCGGAAGCGCGGGTCCTGCGCCAGGTCACCGAAGAGGCGCTCGTTCTCCACGAAGGCCAACGGGTTCGCGCGTTGGCTCTGTGCGATCGGGACCAACTGTTCCTTCAGCGGGTCAACGACCTCGATGGGCTGGCCCTGCTCATCGGTGCCCTCGGCATAGCGGGCCCAGCTGGCGACCACCGCGACTGAGCGATCGATCTCCCCGCCCGAGGCGAGGTTGTCGCGGATGACGGGCAGCAGCCACTTGGGGATGCGGTCCGACGACTCGGCACACAGGCGGGCCAGGGTGTCGCGCACCTCGGGGTT
>DAHWFQ010000144.1:0-11068 GCA_027324895.1 Actinomycetota bacterium
CTCGCCAGCGAGCACAATCCGGACCACATCGTCCTTGAACTCTTGCGGATACGCCCTCGGCATCTCGGGCTCCTTCCAGCAGGGCCGCAGCCCCACATGTTAGGAGTCAACCGAACTCGGGTCAGTCCCGTCGACTACTACAACACCCGCCGGCCCCACCGCTCACTGAGCGGACGCACCCCCGCCGACGCCTACACGGCACGCGCCAAAGCCAGCCCCGACCACAACCGGCAAGGCCACTTCCGCATCCGCGACGACAAGGTCTATGGCAACGGCACCGTCAGCCTGCGCCGCGGCGGCAAACTCCACCACATCGTCATCGGCACCGACCACGCCGGAACCCACATCCGCATGCTCATCCACGACCTGCACGTCATCATCATCGACCGCCACAGCAGCGAAATCCTCCGCGAACTCGACATCAACCCCGACCGCGACAGCCAACCCCTCGGCCTCAAACCCGGCCCCAGGAAGGGCAGCCCCCGACGCGGCGGCATGCCCAAGGGCTACCACTACGACAAGCCCCGAAATATAAGCAAGTCCCGGGACATCCGATAAGGACGTCCCGGGACTTCACAACGTGGTCGATACAGGACTCGAACCTGTGGCCTCTTCCATGTCAAGGAAGCGCGCTAACCAACTGCGCCAATCGACCTCTTGAGTTGTCGTACGAGGTGGAAACGGGATTTGAACCCGTGTAGAGGGATTTGCAGTCCCTTGCCTCGCCTCTCGGCCATTCCACCGGGCCAGCCCCCATGGGAGCCACCGAGCGGACGACGGGACTCGAACCCGCGACCCTAACCTTGGCAAGGTTATGCGCTACCAACTGCGCTACGTCCGCGAAGCCGCACCGGAGAGCGACGACGAGGCGGGACACTACCCGAAGTCCGAGTGACGAGCCAAACCGGCCTCACGGCGCGTGGTGCGGGATCGGCGTCCGCACGCGAACCGACGAGGCGAGCGCCCCCGCCTATCGTGTGCGCATGCGAGAGGGCTCGGCGGTATGGCGGGGATTCGAGTACCGCGAACCGGTCGCGGTGCGACACGACTGGGACATCGACGACTCCCTGCACTGGTTCCTCGCCTCCAGCTTCGAGGGTGAGCAGACCGCAGTCGGCTTCGCCACGAGGAGCGTCATCCGCGCCGACGCGTCGGTGTGGCGGGGCGTGCCGCGGGCGGCTTGGACCTCGTCGATGGACCAGGAGGCCTACGAGTCCGCGGTGCGGCAGACCAGGGAGCGCATCGCGGCCGGTGACGTGTACCAGGCGAACATCTGCCGGCTGCTCACGGCGCCGTTGGCCATCGACGCCGACCTACGCGGCCTGTGGCGGCTCCTGGAGGCCCAGCACGGCGCTCCCTATTCCGGCTTCGTCGACATCCCGCCCGGTGCCTTGCCGGAGCTTCCTGAGGGCCTCGGCATCGTGAGCTCTTCGCCGGAGCTCTTCCTGCAGCGAGCCGGCCGCACACTGCTCACGGCGCCGATCAAGGGCACGGCCCCGACGGAGGCGGAGATGCTGCCGAAGGATCGCGCGGAGAACCTGATGATCGTCGACCTCATGCGCAACGACCTCGCGAGCATCTGCCTGGCCGGCAGTGTCACCGTTCCGAAGCTCTTCGCACTGGAGGCGCACCCCGGTCTCGTGCACCTCGTCTCCTACGTGCAGGGACGGGTTGCGGACGGATTCCGCTGGAGCGACGTCGAAGCGCACCTGCTGCCGCCGGGATCGGTCTCGGGCGCGCCGAAGTCCTCCGCGCTGCGGATCATCAGCGCACTGGAACCGGTGGAACGCGGCCACTACTGCGGCGCCTTCGGCCTGGCGCACGGCGAGGACGCGGAGCTGGCAGTGGGCATCCGGAGCTTCTTCCGCGTCGGGGCGACGTTGCGTTTCGGCACCGGAGCGGGGATCACCTGGGGAAGTGACCCCACCGGTGAGTGGCGGGAGACTGAGCTGAAGGCGTCGCGGTTGCTTGCCGTGGCTGCGGAGACATGGGGTGCGGGATGAGGGCCTGGATCGGGACCGGCGCGAACGGCGAGCTCGTCGACGTCGGAGAGGCCCGGGTGTCGGCGTTCGACCATGGGTTCACCGTCGGAGACGGGATCTTCGAGACCATGAAGTTGCAGGCCGGGCGCATCTTCCTGTGGCCGTGGCACCTGGAGCGTTTGCACGCATCCGCCGCGGCCATGGAACTCGCACTGCCTGACGACGACGTGCTCGATGCGGTCGTGCGCTCGGTGGCGGCGGTGAACGTCGGGGACCTGCCCGCGCTCGCCCGACTGCGCCTGACGATCTCCGCTGGGCTGGGGCCGCTGGGGAGCGCTCGTGACGCGGTGGGGCCCACCGTGACCTGTGCGGCCTCACCGATGCAGCTCCGGGAGGGTGCGGACGCTGTGCACGTCGCCACCTGGCCCCGCAACGAGCGCAGCCCGCTCGCCGGGGTGAAATCCACCTCATACGCGGAGAACGTGCTGGCGCTGGCCCATGCCACCCGGCTCGGCGCGGCGGAGGCCCTCTTCTTCAATACGCGGGATGAGCTCTGCGAGGGGACAGGCTCCAACGTGTTCATCGTGCGGGACGGTCGAGCGTTGACGCCGCCGAGATCCGCTGGGCTGCTGGCCGGAGTAACCCGGCGCTTCGTGCTCGGTGTGAGTGGTGCGGGGATCGCCGTCGAGGAGGCGCCGATCGCCAGGAGCACCTTCGAGGGCGCCGACGAGGTCTTCCTGACGTCCACCTTCCAGGACGTGCGCGCGGTGCTGCGGGTGGACGAGCGGGAGCAGCGGACCGGGCCGGTCACCGCCGAACTGCAGCGGCGTTTCCGGGTCGCGGCGGACGCGGAATGGTGCTGGAGTTGATTGGCGCTGGCGAGGCCATCGTCGGTATGGTTCGCCGAGTCGGGCGATTGGCTCAGTGGTAGAGCACTCGCTTCACACGCGAGGGGTCACTGGTTCGAACCCAGTATCGCCCACCGACACGGCCGCCCCCGAGGCGGCCGTCCTTGTCTCCATGGAACGGGTATGCGGTGTTCCCATCACGAACGTCCGGGCTGCTCCGGCTCGCGTTGACCGTTGCCCTCCTGGCGACGGGGATGGCCTCTGCCGTCGCCCAGCCGCAGGCGAGCCCATCCCCTCCTGTGCAACACCAGCCGCCCGTGATGTTCAGCTGGCGTGTGGTTGCCCCGCACCTGCAGTTGGCCACCGCGCACCACGGTGACATCTCCATGCTCTGGATGGATCCGGCGTTCCTGCGCTTCCGTTTCATCCCCGGGTTCACGTGGCCGGAGCACAGCCCACGCACCGCGGCGGACCACGATCCCAGGACCTGGGTGGGCAGCATGATCGCGGCCTTCAATGGCGCCTACAAGCTCTCGGACCGGGCCGGCGGCTACTACTACCTGGGCCGGACGGTCGCACCGCTTCGAGCGGGTCTGGCGTCGATGGTCTTCTCCAAGGACGGCACCCTGAAGGTCGGCGTGTGGGGTCGTGACGTGCAGATGTCCCCGGATGTGCTGGCGGTGCGGCAGAACCTGAAGCCGATCGTCCTCGACGGGATCGCGCAGACCAGGCGCACCGACACCATCCGCACCTGGGGCCGCACGATCACCACCAACCCCTTCACCAACCGATCCGCGCTCGCGCAGTTGGCGGACGGGACCCTGGTGTTCCTGTTCGTGCATGCTGCCGACTCCGCGATGTTGGCGAAGGACCTGGTGGCCGTAGGCGCCCGCGTCGCAATCGTCCTCGACATGAACGGCCTCTGGCCCACGGGGTACCTCTACTCGCACCACGGCAAGACCATCAGGGGCACGAAGATCAACGCCAACATCGTGCGCTCCCCGAAGATCTACTTCGACACGCTGAACAAGGACTTCGTGGTCGTGCAGTCGCCGGATCTCCTGGTCCGCGCCAGTGCCCGGGCCGGGGCCAGCGCTTCGACGCCTGCCGGCCAGGGCTGAGGCGGCCCGGCGGCGCCGACAACGGCCGCCGGGACATGAAAGGATGCCGTCCATGAGCGAATTCATGGTGACGGTCAGGCGGGGCGAACTCTCCGAGCAGGTTGCTGCGACTTCGACGACGACCGCCGGCGACCTCGTGGGCGACGGAAAGACGGTGGTGGTCGCCCGGGTCAATGGGGCCCTCAGGGACCTGACCACCACGGTCCACACGGGCGACGTCATCGAGCCCGTGGTGGTGACGAGCGACGAGGGCCTGGCGGTGCTCCGGCACTCCACGACCCACCTCATGGCGCAGGCCATCCAGGACATCAATCCGCAGGCCCGTCTCGGCATCGGCCCGCCGATCAAGGACGGGTTCTACTACGACTTCGACGTGGAGCGGCCATTCACACCTGACGACCTCGCCGCCATCGAGAAGCGCATGGGCGAGATCCTGAAGCAGGGCCAGCGCTTCCAACGTCGCGTGGTGACCGAGGCCGAAGCGCGTGGGGAGTTGAAGGACGAGCCCTACAAGCTCGAACTCATCGGCCTCAAGGGCGGCAACGTCGATGCGGATGTCATGGAGGTGGGGGGAGCAGAGCTCACCATCTACGACAACATCGATGGGCGCACCGGTGACGTTGTGTGGGGTGACCTGTGCCGCGGGCCACACGTGCCCAACACACGCTTCATCAATGCGAACGCCATCAAGCTCATGCGCAGCGCGGCCGCCTATTGGCGCGGCAGCGAGAAGAACCCGATGCTGCAGCGCGTGTACGGAACCGCCTGGGCGTCCAAGGACGACCTCAAGCACTACCTGACGATGCTCGAGGAGGCCGAGCGCCGCGATCACCGTCGTCTCGGCGCGGAACTCGACCTTTTCTCGTTCCCTGATGAACTCGGTTCCGGGCTCGCCGTCTTCCACCCCAAGGGCGGCATCATCAGACGCACGATGGAGGACTACTCGCGCGTGCGACACGAGCAGGCCGGCTACGAGTTCGTGTACACACCGCACATCACGAAGGCCAACCTCTTCGAGGCCTCGGGCCACCTCGGCTTCTACAAGGACGCCATGTTCCCGCCCATGCGCCTCGACGAGGAGCGGGATGCGGATGGCAACATCAAGCGCCAGGGAGTCGACTACTACCTGAAGCCGATGAACTGCCCGTACCACAACCTGATCTTCCGCTCCCGTGGTCGCTCCTATCGGGAATTGCCGTTGCGGCTGTTCGAGTTCGGCTCCGTCTACCGTTACGAGAAGTCCGGCGTGGTGCACGGGCTCACCCGTGTGCGCGGCATGACGCAGGACGATGCGCACATCTACTGCACCCGTGACCAGATGCAGGGTGAGCTCAAGAACCTCCTCGGCTTCGTGCTGGACCTGCTTCGCGACTACGGTCTGGACGACTTCTACCTCGAGCTCTCGACGCGCAACGAGGAGAAGTTCGTGGGCTCCGATGAGGACTGGGCCGAGGCCACGGCTGCGCTTGAGGAAGCCGCACTTGCGTCCGGTCTGAACCTGGTCCCTGATCCGGGTGGCGCAGCCTTCTACGGTCCCAAGATCTCCGTGCAGGCCCGCGATGCCATCGGTCGCACCTGGCAGATGTCCACCATCCAGGTGGACTTCCAGATGCCGCAGCGCATGGAGCTCGAGTACACGGCGGCCGACGGCTCGCACCAGCAGCCGATCATGATCCACCGCGCGCTCTTCGGCTCCGTGGAACGGTTCTTCGGCGTGCTCCTGGAGCACTACGCGGGGGCGCTCCCGGCCTGGCTTTCGCCGGTGCAGGTGGTCGGCATCCCGATCACGTCCGAGCACGTCGAGTACCTTGCGCGCGTGGCCGAGCGGTTGCAAGCGCTCGGTATCCGTGCCGAGGTCGATGCCTCAGACGATCGCATGCAGAAGAAGATCCGCAATGCGCAGGCACACAAGGTCCCCTACATGCTCATCGCTGGTGATGACGACATCGCCAAGGGCGCCGTCTCCTTCCGCTACCGCAATGGCGAGCAGCGCAATGGAGTGCCCATCCCGGAGGCGATCGACGAGATCGTGACGGCGGTGCGAGAACGGCGATGACCAGTCGGTTCGAGCATCTGTGGAGTCCGCACCGCATGGTGTACCTCCGCGGCGAGGGACGCCCGGCGTCCGACGACGCCATGGATTGCCCGTTCTGCGCTGCACCCAAGCTGGATGACGAGTCCGGCCTGATCGTCCATCGCGGCGAGCATGCGTACGTCGTCATGAACCTGTACCCGTACAACTCCGGTCATGTGCTCGTGTGCCCATACCGGCATGTCGCCGACTACACCGAACTCATGGACGGTGAACGTGACGAGATCGCGCAGCAGACCCAGGAGGCGATGCGGGTGATCCGCCAGGTCAGCGGTGCGCACGGCTTCAACATCGGCATGAACCAGGGCGGTATCGCAGGTGCGGGGATAGCGGCGCACCTGCATCAGCACCTGGTGCCGCGCTGGGGTGGCGACACCAACTTCATGCCGGTGATCGGGCAGACGAAGGTCATGCCGCAGTTGCTCGAGGAGACCCGTCGCCTCTTCGCGGAGGCCTGGCCCAGTGCTTGACAACCAGCGGGCTCGCGCGGTGGTGGCCCACATCATCGACCCCCCGGCACGGGCATTGGTGGCCATGGGCTTGTCCGCCTCAGCAGTCACCATCATCAGCAGCATCGGCTCGATCCTCGTGTCCGGCCTCCTCATCTCCCAGGGCCGATTCGTCCTCGCGTTCGTGCTCACCATGCCGCTGCTCGCCGGCGACCTCCTCGACGGGACCATGGCGCGCATGACGGGCACCACCGGTCCTTGGGGCTCGTTCCTGGATTCGACGACGGACCGCATCACGGATGGCGCCATGTTCGCCGCCTTCGTGTGGTGGGCGGCGCGGGAGAGCGACGCACTCGCGGTGGCCGCCTTCGTGGCGCTCATCGCCGGTTTCGTGACGTCCTACGCACGGGCCAAGGCGGAGTCGATCGGCGTGCAGTGCAACATCGGCATCGCCGAGCGGGCCGAACGCGTGCTCGGGGTGATGGGCGCGGCCCTCCTGCAGGGGTTGGGTGTGCCCTACGTGCTGCCCGCGATGCTCTGGGTGCTTGCCGCGCTGTCGTCGTTCACGGTCTGGCAGCGCATGAACCTCGTGCACAAGGCGCTGCGGTGAACGCCAGGGAGCGCCTGACCGTCTGGGCGTTCCGGACCGCAGCCTGGCTGATGCCACGCGTACCGGAGCTCATCAGCGGGGCCGTGTTCGACCTGATCGCGGATGCCAGCTGGTTGCGCAACGGTCGCGGCGTGCAGCGCCTGCAGGGCAATCTCGCGCGTGTCGTCGGCCGTCCGCTCGACGACGAGGGCGTGCGCTCGCTTACCCGACGGGGCATGCGCAGTTACCTGCGCTATTGGCGGGACCTCTTCAGGATCGCCTCCTGGTCCGTCGACGACGTGGACCGCCGACTGCAGGTGATCGGCCGCGAGCACCTGGAGGAGGCGCTTGCGCAGGGTAGGGGAGTGGTCGCCGCCGGCCCACACGCAGGCAATTGGGACCTGGCAGGTGCGTGGGCGGGCCTGCACTTCGGGCATCTGACGTCTGTGGCGGAGGCCCTCGAACCGGTCGAGCTGTTCCGATGGTTCACGGAGACGCGCGCCCTGCTCGGGATGGAGATCCTGCCCCATCGAGGCGGCGCTCGACCGTTGCTTCGGGTCCTCCTCGAGCGGTTGCGCGCTGGTGGGATCGTGGCCCTCGTGAGCGACCGCGACCTGACCCAGCGAGGCATCCCCGTGCAGTTCTTCGGAGCCGAGGCACGCATGGCTGGAGGGCCGGCGGCCCTTGCGCTGCAGACCGGGGCTGCGCTCATCCCGGTCATGCTGTACCACGACGGCGATCGCGCCGTCTGCGTGCTGCACGCGCCCCTGGTCATTGACGCCACCGACGACGTCGCCTCGGTGACCCAGCGCCTGGCCACGCGCTTCGAGCAGGACATCGCTGCCCATCCGGCCGATTGGCACATGCTGCAGCGGGTGTGGCCCGACTTGGATGTCGCCCGATGAAGATCGGTCTCGTGTGTCCGTACGACTGGGATGCGCCCGGCGGCGTGCAGGTGCATGTGCTCGACCAGGCGAGGCACTTCATGGCCTTGGGCCACGATGTACGGGTACTGGCCCCCAGCGAGCAGGACAGCGGTCACCCGGAGTGGTTCACGAGCGGCGGTGCCTCCCGGGCTGTCCCCTACAACGGCTCCGTGGCCCGGCTGGCCTTCGGGCTGGGGCCCACCAAGCGGGTTCGGCAATGGATCCGCGAACACGAGTTCGATGTGCTCCACGTACACGAGCCATTGACGCCGAGCCTGTCGCTCCTCGCCGTCTGGTCGGCAACCGGCCCCATCGTCGGAACCTTCCACTCCTCAATGGAGCGCTCGCGCGTGCTCGCAGCAGGCAACGCCATGGCGCAGACCGTGCTCGAGAAGCTGCGTGGTCGGATCGCGGTGAGCGACGCTGCCCGGCGCACCTTCGTCGAGCATGTGGGCGGAAACTTCGTGGTCATCCCCAACGGTGTCTCGGTGGAGGCCTTCGCCGGCAGCAATGCCCTGCCCGGCCACCCGAAGACGCATTCGCTGTTGTTCCTGGGGCGCATGAACGAGTCCCGCAAGGGCCTCCACGTCCTCATGGAGGCCCTGCCCGCGGTGGCCCGGGAGGTGCCCGATGTGACGCTCCTGGTGGCCGGTCCAGGCGATCCCGTGCTCGCCATGGGGAAGCTGCCGGCGGAGCATGCACACCGCGTGGAGTTCCTGGGCTTCGTGGAGTCGGAGACCAAGGCCGCGACCCTGCGCTCGGCCTCGGTCTACGTGGCGCCCAACACGGGCGGTGAGTCCTTCGGGATCATCCTGACCGAGGCCATGGCGGCCGGGGTGCCGATCGTCGCCTCGGATCTGCCGCCGTTCGCAGCGGTGCTGGACCACTCCGCCGGAGCCCTGTTCCGCAACGAGGACCCGGAGGACCTGGCGCGGGTCCTGATCGAGGTGCTGCAGAACGAACCGGTGCGAAGCGCGCTCGTCCGCAAGGGCTTCGAGCGTGTGCAGGTGTTCGACTGGAAGCGCGTCTCGCAGGACATCCTGGACGTGTACGCATCCGTGATGTCCGGTGACGTCGGCGGCGTGCATGAGGACCTGCGCGGCCAGATCGTCGGGCGGTTCGCAAGGTTGCTGGAGCAGTGATGCACTCCCTGGACGCCTTCGATGTCGCGCGCCTGGCTCTGATGGCGCTGGTCCTGCTGCTGATCGGCCTCTACTTCGCCATGACCGCTGGGCGCCTGGATCGCCTCCACATCCGCTATGACGCGGCCATCACCTCACTCGACCTCCAGTTCGCCCAGCGTGCGGAGACCATCGCCGAGATGGTGGCGGAGGGCTTCATCGACCCGGTGTCGGCGCAGTTGCTCGGTCGTGCGCTGGCGGCACGGCGCTTCGCCCAACCGGGGAACCTCACGGCGGAGAGCGAGCTTTCCGCCCTCCTGCGGGAGGTGGTGGATGCGCACGAGGGCGTCGTCGCACCGGCCGACCTGCAACAGGAGCTGCGATCCGCCTGCAACCGCGTCGAGTTCGCGTATCGTTTCCTGAACGAAGCGGCGGAGACGACGCTCGCTATGCGAAACCGGCCCTGGATCAAGCGCTTGGGGTTGGCGGGCCACACCGCGTTCCCGAGCCCCATCCGCTGCGACGTGCGCGCACCGGAGTTCGCGCCCTGACGACGGTTCAGTAACGGTGCTCCCTCCGAAGTACGATGTGCCGATACGCACAACGCAGGAGCGCAGCATGGAAACCACCCCCACCGTCGGCACGGCACGCGTCAAGCGCGGCATGGCCGAGATGCTCAAGGGCGGCGTCATCATGGACGTCGTCACCCCGGAGCAGGCGAAGATCGCCGAGGACGCCGGCGCGGTCGCGGTCATGGCGCTCGAGCGGGTGCCGGCCGACATCCGCGCGCAGGGCGGCGTCGCGCGGATGAGCGACCCCGACCTGATCGACGGCATCGTCAGCACGGTGTCGATCCCCGTGATGGCCAAAGCGCGGATCGGGCACTTCGTCGAGGCGCAGGTGCTGCAGAGCCTCGGTGTCGACTACGTGGACGAGTCCGAGGTCCTGACGCCGGCCGACTACGCGCACCACATCGACAAGTGGGCCTTCACCGTCCCCTTCGTCTGCGGCGCCACCAACCTCGGCGAGGCGCTGCGGCGCATCAACGAGGGCGCGGCGATGATCCGCTCGAAGGGTGAGGCCGGCACGGGCGACGTGTCGAACGCCACCACCCACATGCGGACCATCCGCGACGAGATCCGTCGGCTGACCTCGCTCCCGGAGGACGAGCTGTACCTCGCTGCCAAGGAGCTCGCCGCGCCCTACGACCTGGTGGTCGAGGTGGCCCGCGCCGGCAAGCTGCCGGTGGTGCTGTTCACCGCGGGCGGCATCGCCACCCCGGCTGACGCCGCGATGATGATGCAGCTCGGCGCCGAGGGTGTGTTCGTGGGCTCCGGCATCTTCAAGTCCGGCAACCCCGCGCAGCGCGCAGCCGCGATCGTGAAGGCCACCACCTTCTACGACGACCCCGACGTGATCGCGAAGGTCTCCCGCGGTCTGGGCGAGGCCATGGTCGGCATCAACGTCGATGACGTGCCCGCACCGCACCGCCTGGCCGAGCGGGGCTGGTGACGGCAGACCGCGACGACCGCGCCGCGGACGACGCGGTCGAGGCCGCTCCGTCGGCGACCGCGTCGCCCGGCGGCGCGTCCGGGCTGGGCCCCGACTGGGTGCCCGGGCCGGACGGCCTGCTGTTCCGGCGTGCGGCGCGGGTGATCCTGCTTGACGAGCAGGACCGGCTGCTGCTGATGCGGGGCCACGACCTCGACCAGCCGGACCGCAGCTGGTGGTTCACCGTCGGTGGCGGCATCGCGCCGGGGGAGAGCTCACGTCAGGCGGCGGTCCGTGAGCTGCTCGAGGAGACCGGCATCCGGCTCGAGGTCGAGGCGCTCGTCGGGCCCGTGTACACGCGGTCGGCGATCTTCGACTTCTACGCCCAGCACTGCCGGCAGGACGAGGACCTGTACCTCGCGCGGGTGGCGTCCCGGCATCTGGGTGCC
>DAHWFQ010000152.1:0-1840 GCA_027324895.1 Actinomycetota bacterium
CAGCAATGCCGACGCGCTCATCGCGGTGGGAGGCGACGGGACCGCCCATTTCACGCTGCAGCTTGCACTCGAACGGCAGCTGCCGATGGGCATCGTGCCTGCCGGCTCCGGTGACGACGCCGCCCGCGCGGTGGGCCTGCCCTTCGGCCGCAGGCACGCGGACCTGCAGCGCGCGGTCGACCACTGCCTTGCCCACATCGGCGCCGACCGACCGGTGGACGTCATCTGGGCCCAGACCGCCGATGGCACACGCGAGGCCTTCCTCGGTGTCCTCGGGGCCGGCTTCGACTCGATGGTGAACGCCCGGGCCAATGGCATGTCCTTCCCGCCGGGCACGGCGAAGTACGTCGTCGCCATGCTGCTGGAACTGCGCTCGTTCACGCCCATCGCCTACCGGTTGGAGTTCGAGACCGAGTCCATCGACATCTCGGGCATGCTCATCGCGGTGGGGAACGGCTCCACCTATGGCGGCGGCATGAAGGTGTGCCCCGACGCGGACGTGCGCGATGGGCGGGCGGAGATCCTCGTGGTGGGGGAGTTGCCGAAGCCCGCGTTCCTCGCCCTCTTCCCACGCGTGTTCAGCGGGACGCATGTGAAGCACCCCGTCACCCGCGTGCTCAGCGCCCGCGAGTTCACCTTGCACGCGCCCGGGCAGATTGCCTACGCCGATGGCGAGCCGATCGGTCCGACACCGGTCCGGCTCCAAGTCGAACCGCTCGCGGTCGGGATCATCGGCGCCCCCTAGTCTGGGTGGCATGAGCAGCCCGGCCGAGCGCTACGCAGCCTCGCGGGTGCGCACCGCGCGCAAGCGCATGGCCCTGTCGCGTTTCACGGAACGCCAGGCCTTCACACTCGACGAGTTCCAACTCCAGGCCTGTGAGGCGTTGGAAGCGGGACGCGGCGTGCTGGTCGCCGCGCCCACCGGAGCCGGCAAGACCATCGTCGGCGAGTTCGCGGTGTTCCTCGCCCTGGAGGCGGGCGGCAAGTGCTTCTACACGACGCCCATCAAGGCCCTCTCGAACCAGAAGTTCCGCGAGTTCGTGGCCACCTACGGCGATGCGCGCATCGGTTTGCTCACCGGCGACATCTCCATCAACGGTGACGCGGACATCATCGTCATGACCACCGAGGTCCTGCGCAACATGCTCTACGCAGGTTCGGACTCACTGACCGGTCTGCTCCATGTGGTCATGGACGAAGTGCACTACCTCGCCGATCGCGAGCGCGGCGCCGTCTGGGAGGAGGTCATCCTGCACCTCCCCGAATCGGTGACGGTGACCGCCCTGAGTGCCACCGTGAGCAACGCTGAGGAGTTCGGCGACTGGCTGCAGGCCGTGCGTGGCGACACGGACGTCATCGTCGAGGAGCACCGCCCGGTACCACTCTGGCAGCACGTGGCGGTGCAGCACCGACTGCTCGACCTCTTCCGCGACGAGGAACCGCGCGAGGTGAATCCCGAGCTCCTGCGCATCGGTCGCGACCAGGCGCGCATCGAGAAGTTCGACGACCGACGCGGGCGCTCGAAGTCCACACCAGCGCGAACCGACGTCATCGAGCGCCTGGAGGGCGCCGGGCTGCTCCCCGCCATCACCTTCATCTTCTCCCGTGCGGGCTGCGACGCAGCGGTCCGCCAGTGCCTGAACGCCGGGTTGCGGCTCACCGACGCGGAGGAGCGCCGGTACATCGTCGACTACGCGGAGCAACGCACGAGCGACCTGCCCGGCGACGACCTGCACGCCCTCGGGTACGACGAGTGGCTGGCGGCGCTGCAACGGGGCATCGCCGCGCACCACGCCGGGCTCATCCCGCGCTTCAAGGAGATCATCGAGGACCTCTTCCA
>DAHWFQ010000157.1:0-2025 GCA_027324895.1 Actinomycetota bacterium
TTCCAGAACCCCTACTGGGGCGAGATCGTCGAGGGCCTGAGCGCCGAGCTGGCGGGTCACGGCTACCGCGAGACCTTCCTGGTGCGCGACCAGCAGCACCGGCTCGACGACTACCTCGCCCAGCGCACCCTCGACGCGGTCATCATCATGAGTCCCGAGCCGGGTGACGGACTCGAGGGACGACTGCTCCGGCTCGGCATCCCCACCGTCGTGTTCGGGCAACCCTCGCGACCGCTGCGCACACCCTCGGTGATGATCGATGAGGAGGGAAGCGGTGCCATCGCCGCGAACCACCTGCTCGCGCAGGGGAGGCACCACCCGGTGATCATCGGCGGCCGGCCCGACATGCAGGTGAGCCAGCGTCGCGTCAACGGGTTCACGGACGCGTGCACCCGTGCCGGCATCCGCTTGGGACCGGGCAGGGTCGCCGACGGCGACTTCACAGCAGCCGGCGGCTACCGGGCCATGCATGCGCTCATCGACGCCCACGACGACGTCGACGCCGTGTTCGCGTGCAGCGACCGCATGGCCCTGGGAGCCCTGCAGGCGCTCCATGAGGCGGCCCGCCAGGTGCCCGCCGAGGTGGCCGTGGTGGGGGTGGACGGCACCGTGCTCGGGGAGCAGTCGCAACCGCGACTGACGAGCGTCGGGGCCGACCTCGAGGTCCTGGGTCACGAGCTCGGCACCCTCACCCTGGAGGCGATCCAAGGCGCGAAGGCGCGGACCGCACGGTTCGATCCTGCCCTGGTGCGGCGCGAGAGCGCCTGACCCGAGGCCGGGAGGCGAATCGTTCGCGCCAGTCCCTCCCCCAAGCTGCAGCGCGAGCAGGGGGACATCGCCCGCTCGCTGGGGTTCCTGCCCGCTCACTAGGGTTCTCGCGACTGAGAGAAGAGGACCAGCCATGGCGACGCTATTGACCCTTGCCACGGGGTTGTTCATCGGCGGGGTGGCCGGAGTCCTGGCCGGCCTGCTGGGAATCGGTGGCGGCATCGTGATCGTGCCGCTCCTCACGGGCCTGCTGAAATTCACTCCCTCGAAGGCGATCGGCACCTCGCTCGCCTCCATGCTGCTGCCCGTGGGCCTGCTCGCTGTATGGCGCTACGCCCAGGAGGGCAACGTGGACTTCAAGGTTGCCGGCATGCTGGCGATCGGCATCTTCGTCATGGCCCTGATCGGTGCCAATGTGAACATGGCGGTGGGAAGCGTGTGGGTCATGCGTGCCTTCGGCGTACTGCTCGTCGGCGTCGGTATCAAGTTCCTCATCTCTGCCTGACCCCGTCCAGCGCGGAGCCGGCGCTCACCGACGGACGTCGCATCCGCCACGTTTGCCGCCACTGGCTCTGCCTGACCTAGTAACTACTAGGCTTCCATCAGGAGGCCGCCCATGCATGGAATCCGCCTTCAGCATCAACGGTCCGACGCGACTGACCACGTCGCTCCGCACGCCGGCCCGAGCCGCGGCCGTCACGTGCCAGGCGTGTGCGCCCGCGTCGACCCCGTCACCGCAATGGCCTAGGAGTACATGGTGTCGCGTCCGAACTTCCTCATCGTCATCCCCGACCAGTTGCGGGCAGATGCCGTCGGCGCCTTCGGCTCCACGGTCGCCAAGACACCGCACCTCGACGCCTTCGCTGCGTCCGCCACGCGATTCAGCAACGCGTTCACGCAGCACAGCGTCTGCTCCCCCAGCCGCGTCTCCTTCTGGACCGGGCTCTACCCGCACACCCGCGGTCGCCGCACGCTCACGGACCTCATCCGGCCCGATGAGCCGAACCTCCTGCGCTACCTGAAGGAGGACGGCTACTACGTGACGCACATCGGGCAGCGCGGGGACACCTTTGCGCCCGGCGCCACCGAACTGGCCGTGCACGACTACGGCTTCATCGTGCAGCCCACGGTGGCCACCTTCGGGCGGATGGCCGGTTCACCTATGGCGACGGCCATCCCCCGCACGTTCTATGTCGGACTCGACACGAATGCGGAGGCGATCGACAACGACGAGGCCATGACCCGCTCCGCCATCGA
>DAHWFQ010000145.1:0-11892 GCA_027324895.1 Actinomycetota bacterium
GCCGCCGCGCCGAAGTCCTCTGCGTTCCCGTGCCAGCCGCTGCTCGCATGCGTAGCGCTGAATTGCCGATGCACAGCCGGCATGCCGCGTCGGGTGTCGGAGTTGTCCATGACGTCGTCGTGGATGAGGGCCGACGCCTGCAGCAACTCAAGCGACGCGGCGGCTCCGACGATCGCGGGGTGCACACCTCCGGCGCCGATGAAACCCCAATGGCAGAAGGCCGGGCGCAGGCGCTTGCCGCCGCTCAGCATGCCCTCGAGCGCGGCCAGCGCCGGGGCCAGCTCGGGCGAGATGGCAAGCAGGGGTTCGCGCTGTCCCGCGATAAACGCATCGAGTACCACCTGCACTTCGTCGCGAAGGGACGAGAGCGCATCGCTGTATTCGGGCACCCGCCGAGCCTACGTCCCCTGGCTGTCGCCGTCCGCGAGGCGTTACTACTGTTCGGCCATGACCACTGGACCCGCACTGCGCGAACTGCTGGCAAGTGGCAAGCCGACCTTCTCGTTCGAGATCTTCCCCTCCAAGCACGGGGCGGCGGATCCGGCGTTGTGGCAGACCGTGCTGGAGCTCGAGCCGCTGGCGCCCACCTTCGTTTCCGTGACCTACGGCGCCGGCGGGTCCACCCAGGAGCGCACGCTCGACATCTGCCGCCGCATCGAACGCGAGACGGGCATGTCGACGGCGGGCCACCTCACTTGCGTGGACTCGTCCGAGGAGGACCTGCGCGCCGTCATCCGCAAGTACGTCGACGCAGGAGTGCGGGCCGTGCTCGCGCTGCGGGGGGACCCGACGGCTGGACCGAACACACCCTGGGTCACGCATCCGCACGGGTTCCAGTACGCCATCCAGTTGGTCTCGCTGCTCCGTGAACTCGGCGAGTTCACCATCGGTGTGGCGGCGTTCCCCGAGAAGCACCCCGAGTCGCCGAGCATCGGTCACGATGCTCGCATCCTGGCCGAGAAGCAGCGGGCGGGCGCGCACTACGCGATCACGCAGTTGTTCTTCCGGCCCGTCGACTACTTCGCGCTCGTCGATCGTGCGCAGGCCGCCGGCGTCACCATGCCGATCATCCCCGGCATCATGCCGGTCACCAACGTCGCCCAGATCGAGCGCTTCGCCGCCCTCTCGGGTGCGGAGTTCCCCGCCGAGCTGCGGGCTCGCTTCGACCGTGTCCGTGACGACGAGCAGGCCGTGCGTGACCTCGGGATCGAGGTCGCCTTCGAGCTCTGTGCGTCACTCATGCAGGGCGGTGCGCCTGGTCTGCACTTCTACACGATGAACAAGTCCGCGGCCACGCGGCTGCTCTTCCGTCGACTGCTGGACGCCGGAGTCATCAACCGCTGAGCCGGACTCCGCGGGTCAGTTGGAGCGATCGGTTCCGAGCGTGACGACGAAGGTCCTGGACCCGCCCCCGTTCGGCAGGTCTGCCGTGACGGAGATGGTGGAACCGGGCACGGCGGCGCGGATGGCCGCCACCGCTTCGGATGCGTCGCGGACGACCTGGGTGCCGATGCGGCGGATGACCGCACCCACGAGGATGCCCGCGCTGTCCGCAGCCCCTCCCGTCGATAGGCGTGCGACCCGGGCTCCCACGCCGGCGTACGTGCTGTCGAAGAACACCCCGAGCACCGGTCGCTGCGACACGCCCAGGCTGGTGACCATGCCGTTCACGATGCCGGCTGTCGAGACCAACTCGTCGGCCACGCGGAAGGCCTGGTTCACGGGGATGGCGAAGCCCAGGCCGATGCTGCCGCTCTGGCTGTAGGTGCTGCTGCCCAGGGAGGCGATGGCGGCGGTCATCCCCACGACATTGCCGCTCGCGTCGATGAGCGGCCCTCCTGAGTTGCCGGGGTTGATGGCCGCGTCCGTCTGCACGGCGTTGATGTACGACTCGCCGCTGGCACCGCTGGTGACCACCGGTCGGTTCAGGGCGGAGACGATGCCGGCGGTCACGCTGCCTGCGAGCGCGAGTGGTGCGCCGATGGCCATGACGGGCGCTCCCACGACCAGGGTTGCGGAGTCGCCGACGTGCACGGGCGGGAGGTCCGCCTGGCCCACGCGCACCACCGCGACGTCGTACACCGGGTCGCGCCCGACCAGCTTGGCGCTGAGGTCCGTGCCGTCCTGCAACTCCACCACGATCCTGGTGGCGGAGTCGATGACGTGGTTGTTGGTGACGATGTAGGAGTAGCCGTCGCCGGCGCGCGAGGGGAACGCGGCCACCCAGCCGCTTCCACTGCCGCTGCTGCCATCGGCGAACGTGGACTGGATCATGACGACGGAGGGGAGGAGCTGCCGGGCCAGGCCCTCGACATCGAAGCTCGATCCGCTGGTGCTGCCACCGGTGCCGCCGCGGGGCCCGACGGGACCGGGATCGCCCTTTGGCCCGCTGATGTTCCACGCCAAGTGGGTGGATCCGGACGAGCACCGGCCGCTCGTGGGGGCGAGTGTCAGGACACGGGTCCGCGTGTTCACACAGGCGCTCACCTGGTTGCCCGAGACGGCTGTGACGGCATAGGCGCCACCGCCCGCGACCAGGGTTCCGGCCACGAAGGCGGCGGCGATCTTGTATCGGTAGTGCATGGCTGCTCCCAGGGTTCGTGGCGAGTTTACGGAGGGCCGCCTGCCGGTCCTGGCATCGTTCGGTCAGCCCTGCGTTCGCACTTCGTGTGGAGGTTCCGGGGCGTCACCGATTTTGACAACATTCTTGTTGCGATATTAATGTCGCGCTGCCACGCCACAGCAGAGAAGGGCCCTCATGTTCGCGAACTTCCTCATCGGGCTCCGCGAAGGCATCGAAGCGGCCCTCATCGTGTCCATCCTCCTGGCCTACCTGCTGCGGCTGGGGCGTCCGGAGCTCCGAGGCGCCGTGTGGTGGGGCGTGGGGTCGGCCGTGGCACTCTCCGTGGGCGTCGGTGCGGTCCTGCAGATCACGAGCAGTGAACTGCCGGATGAGCGGCAGGCGGCCTTCTCCGGAACCATGAGCGTGCTCGCTGTGGGTCTCGTCACCTGGATGATCTTCTGGATGGCCAAGCGCGCGCGCTTCCTCAAGGCGCACCTCGAAGGCGAGGTCGATCGAGCCGTTGCGGGTGGCCGGCTCACCTTGGCCACCATCTCCTTCGTGGCCGTCATCCGCGAGGGCCTGGAGACAGCGCTCTTCCTCTGGTCGGGGGCCACCTCCACAGGGGACGGCCGGGTGCTGGCGCCCCTGCTGGGCGCGGCCCTGGGGCTGGCAGTCGCCTGCCTGATCGGTGTCGGCCTCTACCGAGGTGCCGTGCGCCTGAACCTGGGCCGCCTGTTCCAGTGGAGCGGTGCCGCACTCGTGGTGGTGGCCGCAGGCGTGCTCTCATACGCGGCGGGCGAGTACGGCGAGTTGGGCTGGGTGCCCGGTGGCACGTCGGTCGCCTTCGACGTGAGCGGCATCATCGGCCCGGACAATCCATTGGCCGTTCTGCTGCGCGGCTTCTTCAACTTCCGACCCACGACATCCTGGCCCGTGCTCATCGCCTGGGCAGCGTACGTGGTGCCGGTGTCGATGCTGTTCGCCCGGTGGACGAGGCCGTCGCGCGCGTTGGTCTAGAAGGCCGCGGAGGCCCATGGCTGGAGCACGACCGCTTCGCCTTGCCAGGTGACGCCGTCGCCCACGAGCGGCGCGCGACCTGAGAATGCACGCAGCTCGTCGTCCACGACAAGCTGCACCGGCTCGTCGGAGAGGTTCGCCAGCACCAGCAGGCGCTCGCCCTCCAGGCTGCGGGTGTACGCGAAGACGCGGTCATGGTCGGGGAGCAGCGCCCGGTATTCGCCATGCACGACGATGGGCAGTTCGTGGCGCATGCGGATGAGTCGTCGATAGTGGTGGAAGACGGAGTCCGGGTCGGCCAGCGCGGCTTGCGCATTGATGTCCCGATGGTTGGGGTTCGCGGCGATCCAGGGCGTGCCGGTTGTGAAGCCACCTTGGGGTCCGTCGTCCCATTGCATGGGGGTGCGCGCGTTGTCGCGGCTCTTCACGGCGAGCGAGGTCATCACCGAGCGCAGGTCAGCGCCACCCGCCAACACCTGGTGCGCCCAGTTCACGGACTCCAGGTCGCGGTACTGCGCCAGGTCCGTGAAGCCGGCATTCGTCATGCCGATCTCCTCACCCTGGTAGATGTAGGGCGTGCCCTGCATGAGGTGCAGCACGGTGGCGAGGGCCTTCGCTGAGGCCACGCGATGTTCGCCGTCGTTGCCCCAGCGCGACACCACGCGGGGCTGGTCGTGGTTGTCCCAGAACAGGGAGTTCCAGCCCACGCCTGCGAGTTCGCGCTCCCAGTGCGAGAGGTTGGCCTTGAGATCCACGAGCCGGAGGGGTGCCAGATCCCATTTGCTGGGGCCGGCTTGGTCGAGATGCATGTGCTGGAACTGGAAGACCATGTTGAGCTCGTGGCGGGCAGGGTCTGAGTACAGCTTCGCCAGCTCCGTGGTGACGCCACCGGTCTCACCCACGGTGATGAGGTTGCGACCAGCCAACGCCTCTCGGTTCATCTCCTGCAGGAACTCATGGATGCGAGGGCCGTTGGCGCAGCTCATGAAGCCGTCGCCGTCGCGCATCTCCCGGGGCTTCGAGATGAGATTGATGACGTCCATGCGGAAGCCGTCCACGCCGCGATCGACCCACCAGCGCATCATCGAGTAGACGGCCTGCCGGACCTCGGGATTCTCCCAGTTGAGGTCGGGTTGCTTCTTGGAGAAGAGGTGCAGGAAGTACTCGCCGCTCTGCGCGTCGTACTGCCAGGCCGACCCGGAGAACGCCGACTGCCAGTCGGTGGGCTCCGCGCCCGGAGTGCCGGGTACGAACCCCTCGCGTGCTGGCTTCCACCAGTACCAGTCGCGCTTCGGCGACAAGGGATCGCGGCTCTCGACGAACCAGGGGTGCTCATCGGAGGTGTGGTTCACCACCAGGTCCATGACGAGCTTCATGCCCCGGGCATGCATGGCCGCGATCAGCTCATCGACATCGGCCAGGCTCCCGAAGGTGGGGTCGATGTCCTGGTAGTCGCTGATGTCGTACCCGTTGTCATCCTGGGGCGACTTGTAGATGGGGGAGACCCAGACGACGTCCACGCCGAGTTCGTGCAGGTAGTCCAGGTGCTCGATGATCCCACGCACGTCGCCGATGCCGTCTCCGTTGGAGTCCGCGAAGGAGCGCGGGTACACCTGATAGACGACCGCTGACTTCCACCAATCGGCTGTTCGCTCGGCCATGCTCATTCCAATCGATCGATGACGTCGCCCGCGGCGATGCTGCGCAGGTCGTTGACGGTGAGTTCCATGAGTGATGCCAGGCGGCTGCGTCCGGCCGCGGCCGGGATCTCCACCAGGCAGGGCACCCCGATGGCGCGGGCGCCCGAGGCCTCCACGGCGGCAAGGCCGGTTGGGGAGTCCTCGATGCCGATGCAGGCACGGATGTCCACGCCGATGGCGGAGGCCGCTGCCAGATAGGGCTCAGGATGCGGCTTGCCGCGCTTGACCGAGTCGCCGGCGATCACCGCATGGAAGGTGCCCTCGGGGAGTTCCGCCGCGACCGTCTCCGCGAGCACGCGATATGACATGGTGACGAGCGCGAGGGGGATCTCTGCCTCCCGAGCCGAGGCGAGGAACTCGCGAGCGCCCGGTCGCCACACGACACCGTGCTCGCGCATGAGCGCCGACACACCGGCGACGAGGTCGCCGATGATCTCCTCGTCGCTCCCGATGACCCCACCGCGAGTTCGCAGCACCCCGGCGGAGTGCTTGAGGCTGGAGCCGATCAGGCCGAGGCCGTCCTCATGCGTCCAGGTCCCGCCGTTGCGCTGCACCAACTGGATCTCGGTCGCGATCCAGTAGTCCTCGCTGTCGACGAGCGTCCCGTCCATGTCGCAGAGCACGGCCGCGGGCAGTTGACGCATGTCGCAAGGCTAGCGACCCCGCCTGCTCGGCGACTGGGCGCGTGACGCGAGGCACGGGCTGGGATACTCGCGACGTGTACACGCCTGCCCACTTCGCTGCCGACGACGAGTTCTCCTCCGCATTCCTGGAGGGGGTCGAAGCGGGGGACCTGGTCGTGGCGACCTCCCAGGGCCTCGTCGCCACTTACCTGCCTGTCCTGTACGACCGCGAGGGCAATCGCTTCCTTGCCCACATGGCGCGCAACAACGAGCAGTGGCGGCTGGATCCCCAGGGCGAGGCGCTGTTGATCCTGCACGGCCCGGACGGGTACGTGTCGCCGACGTGGTACCAGGCCAAGGCCGAGACCCACCGCGTGGTTCCCACCTACAACTACGTGACCGCGCACGTGTACGGCTCCCTCGAGGTGCACGACGAGTCACCCTGGGTCGAGGACATGGTGCGAAGGCTGACGGCCCGCCACGAGCAGCGTCGTTCGCCGGCTTGGAGCCCGGATGACGCGCCGGCCGACTTCATCGCCGGCCAACTGCGCGCCATCGTGGGTCTCGAGTTGCGCATCACGCGCGTCGAGGTGAAGAACAAGATGAGCCAGAACCGGCCTGACACGGATGTGGACGGCATCGTCCGCGGATTCACCGACGACGCGCTGCCGGACCTGGCGGAGCGGGTGCGGGCGTCGCGTCCACCACGGTGACGGGCGAGCGCACCGAGGTGCGCCGATCGCCCCTCTACATGTCCGCCTGTCGTGCCCGCATGGCACGCAGCAGGTTGGCCCGACCCTCGCGCACGTATCGCAGCATCGCCACGTGTCCGTCCATGTGCGTGTCCAGGAAGTTCGTCGCCATCTCCACGGTCGCCTCCTCCACGAAGAGCGACGGGAACACGAGCAGCGAGAAGTCCTCCGCCATGTGATGCTCGCGCAGTCGCCACACACGTTCGACGTCGACGAAGTAGCGCGTCACATACTCCTCGAGCAAGGGGAGCTGCTCCGGTTGACGCATGCCCATCGAGGTGTACGCGTAGATCGTGTTGGCGACGTCCTCGTCACCGGTGAGCAGCGCCCAGGCCTGTGCCTTGGCCTCGGCCGTGGGCACGGCTGCCCGCGCGTAGGCAGCCGACTGCGCGCCGAACGCGGTGTTGTCCCGTGCCAACTCGTCCTCGATGCGACTGGGCTCCCAACAGCCCGTGGTGGTGAGCCGGGTGAGCATGCCCCAGCGCAGGTCCACGTCGATGCGCAGGCCCTCGAGGTGCTGCGTTCCCTCGAGCAGCGCCTCGATCCAGTCGAGGTGCAGGGGGTCCGTCGCATACGCAAGCAGGCCGCGCACGAACGCCAACTGGTGCTCGGAGCCCGGGTCCGCGTTGTGCGCGGCAGCGAAGAGGGCATCGGCGAGTTGCGCGGAGTAGTGGGGCCGACGCAGGGGGTTGGCGTACGAGTCCGTTGCCAGCTTGGCATAGCGCAGCATGGTGCCGATGACATTCACATCCGGCTCGGTGTCGATGGCCCGGATCACCAAGGCGATCCACTCGCTGGTGGGCAGGTCGCCGTCCCGTGTCATGTCCCACGCGGACATCCAGACGAGCGTCCGTGCGAGTGAGTCGCCGATGGCACCGTAGTGCCGGATCGCGTTGCGCATCGAGTGCTTGTCGAGTCGCACCTTGGCGAAGGTGTGGTCCCCCTCGTTGAGCAGGAGGAGCACGGGCCGTGGGCGGCCCACCAGGTCCTCGAGTTCCGTCAGCGTGCCCTCGGCCGTGACCCACACGCGATCGGTGCAGGTGAGCACGTCGTCGACGAAGTCGTAGAAGCCGATGGCGACGCGGTGCGAGCGCAGGACGGGATCAACGCCCACGGGCTCACGCGGCGGCTCCTGACGGAGCACCACCTTGGTGTAGATGCCGTCGCCATCGACCTCTGCCTCGAGCTCGAGCAGGTTGACGCCGGGAGTCTGGATCCACGAACTCATCCAGGCCCTGAGGTCCGAGCCGCTTGCCGCCGAGAGTTCCGCCAGCAGGTCGGCGAGCGACGCATTGGCGAACTGGTACTTCTGCAGGTAGCTGCGCACGCCCGCGATGAAAGCCCCCTCACCGGTGTACGCGACCAACTGCTTCAGCACCGAGGCGCCCTTGGCGTACGAGATGCCGTCGAAGTTCGGCCGCACGGAGTCGAGATCGACCATCGACGCGGCGATCGGGTGTGTCGTCGGTTGCTGGTCCTGGCGGTAGCCCCACTCCTTGCGCAGGCCCAGGAAGTCCGTCCACGCGTCCGTGTACTCGGTGCAGCGGGTCATGGCCCAGTAGGACGCCCATTCGGCGAATGACTCGTTCAGCCACAGGTCCTCCCACCAGCGCATGGTCACCAGGTCGCCGAACCACATGTGTGCGAGTTCGTGCAGGATGGTGTTGGCACGCGTGATGTACTGCCCGCGCGTCACCTTCGAGCGGAAGATGTAGTCCTCGAGGATGGTGACACAACCGGCGTTCTCCATCGCACCCGCGTTGTACTCCGGGCAGAACAACTGGTCGTACTTGCCGAAGGAATAGCCGAACTGGAACTCGCGCTCGTAGAAGGCGAAGCCCTGCTTCGTCTCCGTGAAGATGCGGTCGGCGTCCAGGAACTCCGCCAGCGATTTCCGGCAGTAGAGGCCCAGCGGATAGGTGCCGTGCTCGCCGACGAACTCGTCATGCACGTGGTGGTACGGCCCGGCGACGATGGCCGTGATGTAGGTGGAGATGCGCCTGGTGCGCGAGAATTGCCAGCGGTCCAGGCCCTCGCCGACCCCCGTGCGGCTCGCCACCACGCTGTTGGCCACGACCTCCCAATGGGTCGGTGCGGTGACCGTGAAGGTGAACTCGGCCTTCAGGTCAGGTTGCTCGAAGTTGGCGTACACCTGGCGGGCGTCCGGGCACTCGAACTGCGTGTAGAGGTAGGTCTCGCCGTCCACCGGGTCCACGAAGCGGTGCAGGCCCGTGCCGTCGCGCGTATAGGCGCAGCGCGCACTCACGGTGAGCGTGTTGTGCTCGGCCAATGAGGGCAGGCTGATCCTGCTGTCCCGGAAGCTCGAGCGGTCGAGCTGCACGCCGTTCAGGGTGACGTCCAGGACCTCGGATGCAACCAGGTCGATCCAGGTGGTGGCCCCGGGTGTGGAGGCGAAGCTGACGGTGGTGCGACTGCCGAAGGTCGGTGACGTGCGCACCTCGCTCAGGTCGAGGTCCACCTCGTAGTGGTCCACGCTGATGAGTGCGGCACGGGATTCCGCTTCGGACTTCGTGAGATTCTGGCCGGGCACGATGCTCCTCGAGTTGTCTCGCCCATCCAACCATGCGTGGCGACTGCGGGCGCCGGGCTCGGCCAGTGGTCGCATCAACCGCCGCGCTCGGCCGCTCGTCATCGTCCCGCGCGTGTCAGAATGCGGCCATGCGAGTTCACATTGCGTCGGATCACGCCGCCTTCGACTTCAAGGTCATCCTGGCCGATCACCTGCGCGCCTCAGGGCACGACGTCGTGGACCATGGTGCCCACGTCTACGACGGCAACGACGACTACCCGGCATTCTGCTTCGAGGCGGGTGAGGCGGTCGTCACCGATCCGGGATCCCTGGGAGTCGTGCTGGGCGGCTCGGGCAACGGCGAGCAGATCGCCGCGAACAAGGTCCGCGGCGTGCGCGCGGCGCTCGCCTGGAACGTCGAGACCGCCATGCTCGCCCGTCAGCACAACGACGCGAATGTCGTCTCGGTCGGTGGCCGCATGCACAACACGGCCGAGGCGCTGGAGATCGTCGACGCGTTCCTGGCGACCCCCTTCTCCGGCGATGAACGACACTTGCGCCGGATCACGCAGGTCGGCACGTACGAGTCCCAGTAGTCGCAGCACATCCGTCGGGAGGTTCACGCCATGGCGCGCGAGATCGACAGGGACATGGCGCTCTGCGTCTCGCTCTCGGCGCGACCGAGCAATGTGGGCACGCGCTTCCACAACTTCCTCTTCGAAGCCCTGGGCCTGCCCTTCATCTACAAGGCCTTTGCGCCGGCTGACATCACAGACGCGGTCAGGGGGATCCGGGGCCTTCCCATCCGCGGCGCCGGCATCTCGATGCCGTACAAGGCAGCGGTCATCCCGCTCCTCGATGCGGTGGACGCATCTGCCGCCGGGATCGGTGCCGTCAACACCATTGTGAACACGGGCGGCGTGCTCAAGGGCTACAACACCGACGTGATCGCGGTGGAGCGCCTGTTGCAGGCGCATGAGGTCCGTACCGACGTGCCCGTTGCACTGCTTGGCGCTGGTGGCATGGCCAGCGCCTGCGCATCGGCACTCGCCCGTCTGGGGTTCGACAAGGTGACGATCGTGTCCCGCAATCGGCAGGCGGGGACCGCGCTCGCCGATCGCCATGGATGGAGCTGGGAGGAGCAGGCGGTGCCGCGCTTCTCCACCATCATCAACGCCACGCCGATCGGGATGGCCGGTGGGTCCGAGGCCGAACTCATGCCCGTCACGGCGGAGGTGGTGGACCACGCGGCGACGGTGTTCGACGTCGTGGCGTACCCCCCGGAGACGCCACTGATGCGCCTCGCCCTCGAGTTGGGGAAGCGCCGGATCAGCGGTGCCGACGTCATGACGCTCCAAGCGGTGGAGCAGTTCGAGTTGTACACGGGGATCCGCCCGGATGCCGGCCTCGTCGAGGCGGCAGCTGCCCATTCACGCCAGCAGTGAGCGCGGGTCGGGCGGGTCGTCAACGCCGGACGGGAATGCAATGATCGCGTTCGAGGTTTGATCGGTAGGCGATCCGAGGAGGCGCGCATGGCTGAGACCATCGAACTCGCTGTGGGCGGCATGACCTGTGCCTCCTGTGCGGCACGCATCGAGCGCAAGTTGAACAAGCTCGACGGTGTCGAGGCGGCGGTCAACTACGCGACCGGCAAGGCCTTCGTGCAATTCGATGCCGGCATCGCGCCAGCGGCCCTCATCAAGACCATCGAGGAAACGGGCTACACCGCCGCGCTCCCGAGCCCGGCCGGCGAGGCCGATGACGAGGCCTCGGAGCTGTTCCTGCGGCTGGTCGTCTCGGCGGCGCTGGCCATCCCGGTCCTCGTCATCTCCATGGTGCCCGGCGCCCAGTTCGACGGCTGGCCGTGGTTCGCGTTCGCGCTCGCGACGCCGGTCGTCTTCTGGGGGGCATTGCCGTTCCATCGCGCCACGATCATCAACGCCATGCATCGTGCGACCACCATGGACACACTCATCTCGGTCGGCGTCATCGCGGCCTACGCCTGGTCGGTGCGCACGCTGCTGAGCGGCGTGGCCATGGGCAGCATGCACGCGAGCATCGGCGCGGCACCAGCCGGCGCCACTGACAGGGGTGAGGTCTACTTCGAGGTCGCCACCGCCGTGACCACGTTCATCCTGCTCGGTCGCTATCTCGAGGCGCGCGCGAAGCGCCGCTCGGGAGCGGCGCTTCGCGCACTGCTGCACCTCGGTGCCAAGTCCGTGGCCGTGATCCGTGACGGCGAGGAGCAGCGCATCCCGGTGGGCCTGCTCCGGGTCGGGGAACTCTTCGTGGTGCGTCCCGGCGAGAAGATCGCGACAGACGGCGTCATCGTCGGCGGCGCCAGCGCCGTCGACGCATCGATGCTCACCGGTGAGCCGGTGCCGGTCGAGGTGGGCGTGGGCGACGAGGTCGTCGGCGCCACCACCAACGCCTCGGGGGTGTTGACCGTGCGAGCGACGCGCATCGGTGCCGACACCCAGCTCGCCCAGATGGGCCGCCTGGTCGAACAGGCACAGAATGGCAAGGCGCCGGTGAAGCGACTCGCGGACCGCGTGTCGACCGTCTTCGTGCCCGTGGTGATCGGGCTCGCCTTTGCCACACTGGCCGTGTGGCTCATCACGGGCCACTCGCTCAATGCCTCGTTCACCGCCGGCGTCGCCGTGCTCATCATCGCCTTCCCCTGCGCACTCGGCCTCGCCACGCCGAC
>DAHWFQ010000166.1:0-3242 GCA_027324895.1 Actinomycetota bacterium
CATGATGACGTAGATCTCGGTGGCGATGCCGTTGAGTTCGAGGATGCGGGCCGACACCTCAAGGAAGCCGAACAGCAGTGACGACACCGCGATGCCACCGGCGTTGTTGCGGCCCAGCAGCGCGATGGCGATGCCGGTGAAGCCGACGCCGCCACGGAAGCCCAGGGTGTACGCGTGCGATTCCCCCAGGAGCACGGGCATCATCGCCAACCCCGCGAAGGCTCCCGAGAGAATCATCGCGGTGATGACCATGCGCTTGGGATTGACGCCACTCACCGCAGCCGCGGTGGGGTTGGCTCCGGACGCCCGGAGATCGAATCCGAAGCGGGTGCGATTCACGATGAACGAGTACAGGAAGCCGAGCGCGATGGCGAGCAGCACCAGGCCATAGGGACCGCCACCTGGCACGTCCTTGATGCCGATCCGGTTGAGCCACGACATGAGGTCGGGCACCCAGGCAGAGGTCGGCAGCGGCTTGGTGGTCACGTTGTTGCTGCCCGGCACGAGTTCCTGGAAGTGGTTGGCGAGGAGGTACGCGCTCAGGCCGCTCGCGATGGAGTTCAGCATGATGGTGCCGATGACCTCGCTCACACCACGCTTCACCTTGAGCAGGGCGGGGATGTAGGCCCACATGGCACCGACGCAGGCCCCGACGACGAGGATGAAGGTCACATGGAGGACTGGCGGCCACGCCACCTTCGCGCCCAACCAGGCTCCGAACAGCGCACCCAGGCGGATCTGCGACTCGACGCCGATGTTGAACAGGCCCGCCTTGAAGGTGATGGCCACTGCGAGGGCTGCGATGTAGTACACCGCACCGAGGTTCACCATCTCGATGAGTGAACCCACCTGCGTGCCGTAGTCCCACATAGCGCGGAAGGTGTCCAGTGGGCTGTTGTGCGTGATGAGCAGCGCGATGCTGCTGATGCCCAGCCCGAATGCCGCGGCGACGAGGGGCGCCGCGAGCGTGAGGGCGATGGACTGCGGGGAGAATCGACGCGTCATTCGCCGGCCACCGTCATAGCGATTCCCAGCTCCTCGATGGTCGTGCGGTTCGGGGTGAAGGTTCCGGAGATGCGTCCCCGCAGCATCACCTTGATGGTGTCGGACATCGCCATGAGCTCCTCGAGGTCCGCGGAGATGAGCAGGATGGCCATCCCGTTGTCACGCGCCGTGCGCAACTCCTCCCAGATGGCGGCCTGGGCTCCGACGTCGACACCGCGCGTGGGGTGCGAAGCCAGGAGCAGCGCCGGTTGCTTGCTCATCTCGCGGCCCACGATGAACTTCTGCTGATTGCCGCCCGAGAGGGCGTAGGCCGCGGTGTCGGGACCCGGCGCACGTACGTCGTATTCGCGCATGATGACCGCGGTGTCCTGCTTGGCCGCATTGATCTGCAGCACTCCCCGCTGCGTCACCGGTGCGCTCCGCTGGTGCCCGAGCATGCGGTTCTCCCATAAGGGGGAGCCCATGAGCATGGCTTCGCGCTGCCGGTCCTCGGGGATCAGGCCGATGCCCGAATCGCGCCGGTGGGACACGGACTCACGGCTGATGTCGGCACCGTTGAAGGTGATGGTGCCCGAACAGGTCGCCAGCCCGGCGATGGCGTCGATGAGTTCGTGCTGCCCGTTGCCCTCGACGCCCGCGATCCCGAGCACCTCACCCGCGCGGATGTCGAAGCTGATGTCGTGGAGCAGGTCGCGCGCGCCGCTGGAGGTCATGGTGACCCCTGCCAGCGAGAGCACAACGCGATCCTCCGGTTCCGTCTCCCGCGGCGGTGGTGCAGGCAGTTCCTCGCCCACCATGAGTTCGGCGAGCTCGCGCGCCGTCACCGAGTGCGCAGGCACCTCGGCCACCGTCTCGCCGCGCCGGATGACAGTCACGTTGTCGGCCACCCGCAGCACCTCATCCAGCTTGTGCGAGATGAAGATCACCGTGAGCCCCTCGGTGCGCAGGCCCCGCAAGGCGGCGAACAGCTCATCGACCTCCTGTGGAACCAGCACCGCGGTGGGCTCGTCGAAGATGATGATCTTGGCGCCCCGGTACAGCACCTTGAGGATCTCGACCCGCTGGCGCTCCCCCACACCAAGGTCCTCGACCATGGCGTCCGGATCGATGTCCAGACCGTAGGCGCCCGCCATCTGCAGGATGCGTACACGGGCCGCACCGGCGTCGATGCGTCCGCGTCGGGTCGGTTCCGATCCCAGGATCACGTTCTCGAGCACGCTGAGGTTGTCGGCCAGCATGAAGTGCTGGTGCACCATGCCGATGCCCGCGAGGATCGCCTCGGAGGGCGACTTGAACAGCACCCGCTCGCCGTTGACGAGGATCTCACCCGCGTCCGGGCGCTGCATCCCGTACAGCACCTTCATGACGGTGGACTTGCCGGCGCCGTTCTCGCCCACCAGGGCGTGCACCTCGCCGTGGCGCGCCTTGAGCGACACGTCCTTGTTGGCGACGACGCCAGGGAACTTCTTCACGATGTGCCGAAGCTCGACCGCTACCTCGTTCAACACGTCCTCCACAGAACGACCGCCCGCTGCAGGAGAGTATCTCCTACAGCGGGCGGTCAGGTTGTCGCGAAAACGCGGTTACGCGGCGGGAACCGCGGGAACCACGATGGTGCCGGTCTTGATCTTCGCGGCGGCGGAGTTGACCGCGGCGGTGATCTTGAGCGACTTCAGGTAACCACCGGAGGTGGCGAGGCCGACGCCGTTGTTCTTCAGGTTGTAGCGACGACCCTGGATGCCGGGGCCAGCGCCGATGTTGTCCGCGACGCGCTTGCCCTTCACGGCGGCCGAGATCATGTCGAAGACGGCCACGTCAACGTGCTTGACCATGGAGGTGAGCATGTTCTTCCTCTCGGCGGCGGAGGCGGTGAGGTACTGGTCCGAGTCCACGCCGATCGTCCAGACCTTCTTGCCTGCGGCAGCAGCATCTGTGGCGTTCTCGAAGTTGCCCTTGCCCGAGCCACCAGCGGCCGAGTAGATGACATCCGCACCGGCGTCAGTCATGCCCTTGGCGATGACCTTGGCCTTGGCGGGGTCCGCGAAGCCGGAGAAGTCCGGCGGCTCGGAGACGTACTTGACGTCAACCGTGGCCTTCTTGTTCGTGGCCTTCACACCGGCGACGAAGCCGGCCTCGAACTTCTGCAGCAGCGGGATGCGCACGCCACCGATGTAGCCGATCTTGCCCGACTTGCTCGCCTTGGCAGCGGCGACGCCCGCGAGGTACGAGCCCTGCTC
>DAHWFQ010000167.1:0-6597 GCA_027324895.1 Actinomycetota bacterium
GATGATGACCGGCATGCCGGTCTCCTGCCGCAGACGCTCATCGAGTCCGTGCAGCAGTGCGCCACCGCCCGTGAGCACGATCCCACGATCCATGATGTCGCTCGAGAGCTCCGGCGGGGTGCGGTCAAGCGTCTGCTTCACCGCATCGACGATCGCGGCCACCGGTTCCTCGATCGCGCGACGGATCTCCTCCGCGGTGACGACGATGGTGCGCGGCATGCCACTCACCAGGTCGCGACCTCGGATCTCGGCGTTGGTCTCATCCGGTGAGGGGTAGGCGGAGCCGATCGCGACCTTGATCTCCTCGGCGGTGCGCTCGCCCAGCAGCAACGAGTACTCGCGCTTCACGTACTGGATGATCGCGTCATCGAGTTCGTCGCCACCGACGCGGATGGAGAGCTTGCAGACGAGGCCGCCGAGCGAGACCACGGCGACCTCACTGGTGCCGCCACCGATGTCGACGACCATCGACCCCTGGGGCTCGCCCACGGGCAGGCCCGCTCCGATGGCCGCGGCCATGGGCTCCTCGATGATGTAGACCTTGCGGGCACCCGCGGCGTAGCCGGCATCCTTGATGGCGCGGCGCTCCACGCCCGTGACACCCGAGGGCACGCACACCACGAGGCGTGGCTTGGCCAGGTGGCGGGACTTGTGCACCTTGCGGATGAAGTGCCGAAGCATGATCTCGGTGACCTCGAAGTCGGCGATGACGCCGTCCTTCATGGGGCGGATGGCCACGATGTTGCCGGGGGTGCGGCCCAGCATGCGCTTGGCCTCCATGCCGACGGCGAGTACGCGACCGTTGTCCTTGTCGATGGCCACGACAGAAGGCTCGTTGAGCACGATGCCGCGCCCACGCACGTACACGAGCGTGTTCGCAGTTCCGAGGTCGATCGCCATGTCGCGACCGAGTAACGAGGTGTTGAAGTTCGACACAGGCATATCCCCTGGCTTGATACGGATGTCAGCCGATCCTACCGGCGCCACGGTCTTGCCCTGTCCTCTTCGCCCTGCTAGGCCGTCCGCGAACCCGATCCGAACCGTCGGACAGCGGTGGTGCCGCCGAGACTTTGCCGGCATTTATGGTCGGCCGCACCTGCCCCGGCCGCCCAGCTGGGTGGCAACGGCGGGATCCGTGTCAGCGCACCAACTCCGGGAAGAAGATGGCGATCTCCCGCTGGGCGGATTGCGGTGAATCCGATCCGTGGGTGACATTGGCCCGCGTGTTGGTGGCGAAGTCACCGCGGATCGTGCCCGGAGCAGCGTTCACGGGGTTGGTCGGTCCCATCATGGTCCGCCACTCGGCCACCGCGTCGTCACCCTCGATGACCAGCGCCACGATGGGACCACTCTTCATGAAGTCCACGAGCTGGGGGTAGAAGTCCTTGCCGACGTGCTCCGCGTAGTGCTTGGCGGCGATCTCGTCGGTCATCATGCGCATCTGCAGGGCGACGATGCGGAAGCCCTTGCGCTCGATGCGGGACAGGATCTCCCCCACGTGGTGATGCTGGACGCCATCTGGCTTGATGAGCACGAGGGTGCGTTCAACCGACACGATGATCTCCTTCTCGGTGGGCCGAGCGTACAGACCGCCCGTCGGGGGCACAGCGGCAGTACGCCCCAGCCGCGGGCGTGACCTTGCCCACCAGGCGCCTCAGGCGGTCGTGCGCCCGTACAGCGCGCGCGCTTCGGCCGCGGTGACCACCGAACCGGTGATGACGATCCCCAGGCCGCCTTCCCCGAGGTGCGCGTCCACGAGTCCCGTCGCCAACTCCGCTGCAGCGGCCAGGTCCGGGGCGGTGTGCACGCGTTCCTCGCCGAACACCTCGGCCGCGAGCGCCGCCAGATCCTCGATGGAACTGGTGCGCGGCGAGCCGTTGCGGGTGATGACCACCTCGTCGATGCTGGTGGCGAGCGCCTCCAGGACCCCGCGCACATCCTTGTCCGCCAGGATGGCGACCACGCCGACGAGGTGCTCGAAGTCGAATTCGGTGGCCAGTGTGAGGCTGAGCGCTCGCGCGCCGTGCGGGTTGTGGGCGGCATCGACGATCACCGTCGGGCTCCGTCGCACAACCTCGAGCCGACCCGGCGAGGTGACTTTGAGGAAACCCGCGCGAACGGTCTCGATGTCCAATGGACGCGGGTCCTCGATGACCCCCCACGCTGGTCGGGCATCGCGGTCTTCCGGGTCGCGACCGAGCCGCTGGATGCCCGCCCCGAAGAACGCCTCCACCGCCGTGAGCGCGACGGCGGCGTTGGAGGCCTGATGGTCCCCGTAGAGCAGCAGCAGCACCTCGTCATAGCTTCCGCCCAGCCCCTGCAACGTGAGCAACTGGCCGCCGATCGCCAACGTGCGGTTCGTGACCCCGAATTCCACGCCCTCGCGCACCATGGGCAGGCCCAGTTCGGCGCAGCGGGCGGCGATGACCTCCGCGGCCGCCAGCTCCTGACGTGCGAGCACGGGGACCGCGTCGGGCTTGAGGATGCCGGCCTTGGCCCGGGCGACGGACGCCAGGTCGTTGCCGAGGTACTGCTGGTGGTCCATGCCGATGGGTGTGATGACGGTGACGACGGGCTCGACGACGTTGGACGCGTCGAATTCGCCGCCCAGGCCGACCTCGATGACCGCGACGTCGACCGGGGCGTCCGCGAAGACCGCGAAGCCGAGCACCGTGAGGGCCTCGAAGTACGAGAGTCGGCCGACGCGCTCATCGACGATGGCCAGGTAGGGCTCGATCTCCTCGTAGACGGCGATGAAGCGCTCGACCTCCACGGGCTCGCCGTTGAGGCGGATGCGCTCGCGTTCGTCATGGAGGTGGGGCGAGGTCATGAGGCCGGTGCGCAGACCGAATTCGCGGAGCAGCGTCTCGATCATGCGCGAGGTGGTGGTCTTGCCGTTGGTCCCCGCCACATGCACGACGGCGTATGAGCGCTGGGGATCGCCCAGCAGCTCGCAGACAGCACGGATCCGGTCCAGGGTGGGGTCGATCTGGTTCTCGGGATTGCGCGAGAGCAGTGCGTGCTGGATCTCGGACAGGCGATCAATGGGCTCCACGGGGCAAGGCTAGGGCCGTCCGCGATGCCGGCGTGCACCCGGCCGCAACCTAGAATTGCGGCCCATGACGGTCGAATATCCGCGGATCCCCGAGAAGCCAACCCTCGAGGGAGTGGAACAGCGCTGGTCTGCTACCTGGCTGGCGCAGGGCACGTACAGGTTCGCTGGCGACCGCCCCCGGGAGGACGTCTACTCCATCGACACGCCCCCGCCCACGGCGTCGGGCTCGTTGCACGTCGGCCACGTCTTCTCGTACACGCACACCGACTGCATGGCCCGCTACAAGCGCATGCAGGGATTCGATGTGTTCTACCCCATGGGCTGGGACGACAACGGGTTGCCCACCGAGCGGCGCGTGCAGAACTACTACGGGGTGCGCTGCGATCCGTCGCTCCCCTACGACCCCGGCTTCCAGCCCCCGGCCCATCCGGGCAAGGAACAGTTGCCGATCTCGCGGCGCAACTTCGTCGAACTCTGCCTTCGCCTCACCGTCGAGGATGAGAAGGCCTTCGAGGCCCTCTGGCAGCGACTCGGCGTCTCCGTGGATTGGCGCCTGACCTACCAGACGATCGACGCCAACTAGCGCGCCGCCTCGCAGCGCGCCTTCCTCCGCAACCTGGCGCGCGGTGAGGCTTACCAGAGCGAGGCACCGACCCTCTGGGACGTCACCTTCCGCACCGCCGTGGCGCAGGCCGAGCTGGAGGACCGCGAACGGCCGGGGGCGTACCACCGCGTCGGCTTCACGCGCACCGACAACGGTGAGACCGTGTACATCGAGACCACACGGCCGGAGCTCATCCCCGCCTGCGTGGCACTGGTGGCGAACCCCGACGACGAGCGATATCAGCCGCTGTTCGGGAAGACCGTCCGCACGCCCCTCTTCGATGTCGAGGTCCCGGTGGTGTCGCACCACCTGGCGGCGATCGACAAGGGCTCGGGCATCGCCATGATCTGCACCTTTGGTGACACCACGGACGTCACCTGGTGGCGTGAGTTGCAACTGCCCACGCGGCCCATCATCGGCTGGGACGGCCGCATCATCAGCGACACCCCGGAGTGGATCGAGAGCACCGAGGGCATCGCCGCGTATGCCGCCATCGCCGGCGCCACCGCGCACACCGCCAAGGAGCGCATCGCGGAACTGCTGCGCGCATCGGGTGACCTCGTGGGAGACATCCGTCCCATCACGCACCCCGTGAAGTTCTTCGAGAAGGGCGACAAGCCCCTGGAGATCGTCACCACCCGGCAGTGGTACATCCGCAACGGAGGCCGCGACGCGGACCTGCGTGAGCTGCTGGTGAAGCGGGGCGCGCAGCTCGAATGGCATCCCGAGTACATGGGATCCCGGTACACGAACTGGGTCGAGGGGCTGAACGGCGATTGGCTGGTCTCGCGCCAGCGCTTCTTCGGCGTGCCGGTGCCGGTCTGGTACCCGCTGGATGACGACGGCAACCCGGTCTATGACCGCCCGCTCGTCCCCGATGAGTCGCAACTGCCCGTCGACCCCTCGTCCGACGCCCCCACCGGCTTCGGCGAGGCCGAGCGAGGGGTGCCCGGTGGCTTCATCGGCGATCCCGACGTGCTCGACACCTGGGCAACCTCGTCGCTGACGCCGCAGATCGTCGGCGGCTGGGAGGTCGACCAGGATCGCTGGTCGCGCGTCTTCCCCTTCGACCTGCGTCCGCAGGGGCACGACATCATCCGCACCTGGCTCTTCTCGACGGTCGTGCGCGCGCACCTGGAGAACGACGACCTGCCGTGGAAGCACGCAGCGATCTCGGGTTGGATCCTGGATCCCGATCGCAAGAAGATGTCGAAGTCCAAGGGCAATGTCGTCACACCCATCGACCTCCTCGAGGAGCACGGTTCCGACGCGGTCCGCTACTGGGCGGCTTCCGGCCGTCCCGGCACCGACACCGCCTTCGATGTGGGCCAGATGAAGATCGGTCGCCGTCTCGCGATCAAGGTGCTCAACGCGTCACGGTTCGCGCTCACCATGGGAGCCGTCACCGAGGGCGGATCCGTCACCAACGAACTCGACCAGTCGATGCTCGCCCAACTCGCTGAGGTCGTCCGTCAGGCCACAGCCGCCTTCGAGGGCTACAACTACTCGCGCGCGCTCGAGGTGACCGAGAAGTTCTACTGGCGCTTCTGCGACGACTACGTGGAGCTCGTGAAGGACCGCGTGTACGGCGGCATGGGTGAGGAGGCCGCGGCTTCGGCCAAGCTGGCGCTGGGAGTTGCCACCGACACCCTGCTGCGGCTGCTCGCGCCGTTCCTGCCCTTCGTGACCGAGTAGGTGTGGAGCTGGTGGCGCATCGGGTCCGTGCACCGGGCCTCCTGGCCGGAGGCAGCATCGATCGCCGCACTCGCGGGAGACGGCGACGCCGCCGCCTTCGACGCGGTCGCCGAAGTGCTCGTGTTCATCCGCAAGGCGAAGTCCGATGCCAAGAAGTCGATGCGGGCCCGCCTGGCATCGGCCACCGTGCAAGCGCCGGCCGAGATGATCGCGCGCGTCCGTTCAGTGCAGGCTGACCTCATGGCAGCCGGTGGTATCGATGCCCTCGCGTACGCGGAGGCCGAACGGCTCGATGTCATCGCGGAGCTGGCCACCAGCGAGTGACGGATGGCGTCAGCGCCATTCGCGCTCGAGGAGGGCGTAGATCCAGGTGCTCGTCCAGACTCCCTTGAACCACTCGTCGTCGACGTGGCTGGCCTCGAGCCGCATGCCGAGCCTCTCCGCCAGACGCGCGGATGCGAGGTTGCGCGTGTCGATGGTGGCGGTGAGGCGATGCAGGCCCAGGGCACCGAAGCCCCAGTCGATGAGCGCGCGCGTGGCCTCCAAGGCGTAGCCCTGGCGGACGAAGCCCGGGTGCGTCACCCAACCGATGCTGGCGTGCCCATGCTGCTCCGACTCGATGCCGAGGTTGCCCTGACCTATGACCTTGCCCCCGTCACGCAGGGTCCACGCCAACAACGCGAACTCTCGGTCATGCGCCGGCGCCTCGAAGGCGTTGGCGGTGTGCTGCTGCAGCGCCTCGATCACCTGGTCGCGCGAGCGCTCGGGCCACGGGATGTAGCGCACGGTGCCCGGATCTGACTGGTACTCGAGGACGTCATCGGCATCCTCGACCCGCAGCGGCCGCAGCAGCAGCCGCTCGGTGGAGATGAAGGGACCGGCTGGCGTCACGCCGACTTCTCGCGCGGTGCCTTCTTGATGAGCTTGGGCAGGGTCCCCTCGGTGACCACGGCCTTGTTCACCACGACCTTGGCTACGTCGTCGCGACTCGGGATCTCGTACATCGTCTGCAGCAGGGCCTCCTCCATGATGGAGCGAAGGCCGCGCGCACCGGTACCGCGCGCGACTGCCAGGTCGGCGACGGCCTCGATGGCACCCTTGTCGAATTCGAGCTCCACTCCATCAATGGAGAAGAGCCGTTGGTATTGCTTGATGAGCGCGTTCTTGGGCTCGGTGAGCACCGCGATCAGCGCCTTGCGGTCGAGGCCGACGACGGACGCGAAGACGGGAAGGCGACCGATGA
>DAHWFQ010000195.1:0-1596 GCA_027324895.1 Actinomycetota bacterium
CGCCTCGCACAAGTCCGGTCACGACAAGGTGCAGGACGCCTACTCATTGCGCTGCGCCCCGCAGGTCACGGGCGCCGTGCGCGACACCATCTCGCACGCCTGGATGGTCGCGGAGCGCGAACTGGCGGCCGCGATCGACAACCCGGTGATGCTGGAGGACGGCACGCTCACCAGCAACGGCAACTTCCACGGCGCTCCGGTCGCCTATGTGCTCGACTTCCTCGCCATCGCCATCGCCGACCTGGCATCCATCTCCGAGCGCCGCACGGATCGCATGCTCGACGTCAGCCGCTCGCACGGCCTCACGCCATTCCTCGCAGGCGACGCCGGCGTGGACTCGGGACTCATGATCGCGCAGTACACACAGGCCGGTCTGGTGTCGGACTGCAAGCGTCTCGCCGTGCCCGCCAGCGTCGATTCGATTCCCAGTTCGGCCATGCAGGAGGACCACGTCTCGATGGGTTGGTCCGCGGCGCGCAAACTTCGTCGGGCGGTGGACAACCTGCGGCAGGTCATCGCCATCGAACTGGTGGCGGCGGCACGTGCGATCGAACAACGCGCTCCGCTGCAGCCGTCGCCCACGGCGGCCACCACCATCGAGGGACTCCGTCGCACCGTGCCCGGCAACGGGCCCGACCGCTTCCTGGCACCGGAGCTGCAGGCAGCAGCCTCGTTCGTCGCATCGCATGCGTGGTGATCACTGCCTAGGCTGACGTCATGGATCTCACGCGCGCCGCTTATCACGCGACGGCCGGCGGGCCGCTCGACGTCGATCGGGACTTCTACCAAGCCATCGCTGACGACCGGGGACGGGAACAGATCGAGTCCTTCGTCATCCCCATCCGGAGCGGACGGGCCTGGAAGGTGCCGGCGGGCCATGTCTGCCGGATCGTCACCATCGAGGGGCCACAGGTGGCCGACCTCAACCTGTGGAACGCCAACGACCCGCGGGAGCGCCTCTGGGCCGCACGCACCCGGCAGTTGCAGGCGGCCCACGTCAGCACCTTCAACCGGCTGTGGTCGAACCTCCCGTTCCTCCGTCCCATGGTCACCATCACCGGGGACTCCCTGGCCGATTACGGCGTCGACGCCGAGGGTGGCCGCATCCACGACCTGCTCGGGACCCGCTGCGATCCCTACGTGAACCGCATGCTCACCGGTGAGGACTTCGACTACCACTGCCATTCCAACCTCACCCGCGCCGTGCTCCCCCACGGCCTCACCGAGTTCGATGTGCACGACGTGCTCAACGTGTTCCAGTGCACCGGGCTCAACGACGACGACCAGTACTTCATGAAGACCTGTCCCGCCAAGGTCGGTGACTACTTCGAGTTCTTCGCCGAGATCGACATCCTGGCCGCGCTCTCGACCTGCCCCGGCGGTGACCTCTCGGTGCCCATGTGGGGGCCCGGCGCGCACGATCCCATCGAGGTGTGCCGTCCACTCGGCATCGAGGTCTGGAAGCCGACGGCCGCACTCCTCGCCAACTGGACCTCGCCGGAGCGCGCCGCCTACGCGGGCATGCACGGCCTGCGCGCACTCCCCTGGTCATGAACGCGTCGTCGAAGCGCATCGACCTCAACGCCGATCTCGGTG
>DAHWFQ010000215.1:0-3012 GCA_027324895.1 Actinomycetota bacterium
CGCCTCGACCGCACCGATGTCCGCACGTGCCCTACGTGTGGTGCAGTACGCGCTCTCGAAGGTCGGCGACCGCTATGTGTGGGGTGGCACCGGACCGGTTGCCTACGACTGCAGCGGGCTCACCATGATGGGCTACCGGCAGATCGGGATCTCGCTCGCGCACGACGGGTACACGCAGCGCCGCGAGACCCGCAATGTTCCCCGTAGCCAGGTTCGCCCCGGGGACCTCGTCTTCTTCTTCGGCCACGGACTCAGCCACGTCGGCATGTACATCGGCAACGGGCGCTTCGTGCACGCCGCCAAGCCCGGTACCGGCGTGATCGTGTCTGCGCTCAACGAGCCCTACTACTCGGCCCGCCTCACCGGATTCGGGCGCGTCATCGGCTAGGCGGAGAACACCGCCGCGTAACGCCAGTAGCCCTGTACCGCCTCTGCCAGCGCGAGCACGGATCCGTCGACATCGATGAGGCCGGTGAGGCCGGTGCGCACCTTCCCCGTGCGGATCGGCATGCCATGACGGACAAGTGCCGCCTCCTCCGCATCCAGCGCCACCACATCGAACTCGCGTGCCAGCACGTCGCGCAGGGGGATCGTCTGCGGAGCCTGACCGCCGATCCCGGGCAGCTGCTGTGCGTCCTCGAGACTGAAGCAGCCGGCTGCAGTCCGGCGTAGTGCGGTCAGGTGCGCGCCCACTCTGAGCGCTGCCCCGAGGTCGCGGGCCAGGGCGCGGATGTACGTGCCTGCGCTGCAGGACACGGAGAGGTCGACGTCGACACATTCCGCCTCGCGGCGGATGCCGGTGATCCTGATGGAGTCGATGGTGACTGCGCGCGCCGGCAGTTCGAAGGTCTCACCCGCTCGTGCGCGCTTGTAGGAGCGGACGCCGTTCACCTTGATGGCCGACACCGCTGAGGGCACCTGCATGATGGGGCCCCGGAACCCTTGTGCCGCCAGCTCGATCTGCCCGTCGGTGAGGTGCGACGCGGGGGTCACCGCGGTGACTTCGCCATCCGCGTCCTCGGTGTTCGTCGCCATCCCCAGGCGCACCGTGGCGTCGTAGGACTTCGTCGAGGAGGTGAGGTGGCCCAGCAGCTTGGTGGCGCGCTCGATGCCGAGCACCAGCACTCCGGTGGCCATGGGGTCCAAGGTGCCGGCATGGCCTACTGCGCGCGTGCCACAGGAGCGACGGAGGCGGGCGACGACATCATGCGATGTCATCCCGGCCGGCTTGTCGATGACGACGATGCCGTCCGGAGCAGTGCGCACTCGCGGCTTACCCACGCGTCAGTCTTCCTCGGCTTCCTCTTCATGCTTGTACGGATCGGCATCACCGGCGAAGGTCGCGCCCTCGCGCACCTTCTCCAGTTCCGCGTCGGCGGCTCGCACCTCGCGGAGCAGGCCCTCCAGGTGCGCCGAGGTCTCGGGCACGTGGTCGACGACGAAGGCGAGCGAGGGCGTGTGCTTGATGCCCAGGCGCTTGCCTACCTCGGTGCGGATCTGACCGCGGGCGGTCTCCAGCGCTTCAGCGGTGGCCTCGCGCTCCTCCGGGGTGCCGAAGACCGTGTAGAACACCGTGGCCTCGCGGAAGTCGTTGGTGAGCCGGGCATCGGTGATGGTCACGAAACCCAGGCGGGCATCCTTGACACGGAACTCGATGGCCTCAGCCACGATCTCCTGGATGCGCTTGGCCAACTGCCGCGCACGAAGACTCTCGTTCACTGCCACTCCCACACTTGAACATGACGAACGCACCACGACGGGGCAACGCCTGCGCGCTGCCCCGAACGGTGGTTACGCGCGTGCCTTCTCCCGCATCTCGAACGTCTCGATGACGTCCTCGACGCGAATGTCGTTGTACGAGCCGAGGCCGATACCGCACTCGAAGCCCTCGCGGACCTCGGTGGCATCGTCCTTGAAGCGGCGCAGCGACTGGATCTGGAGGTTGTCGGCCACGACGATGCCGTCGCGGACCAGTCGGGCCTTGGAGTTGCGCTTGATGGAGCCGCCGCGGACGATGCAACCGGCGATGGTGCCGACCTTGGACGACTTGAACACCTCGCGCACCTCGGCGGAACCGAGCGACGCCTCCTCGAACTCGGGCTTGAGCATGCCCTTGAGCGCAGCCTCGATGTCCTCGATGGCCGCGTAGATGACGTTGTAGAAGCGGATCTCCACGCCTTCGTCGTCGGCCAGCTCGGCGACCTTGCCCTCCGGGCGCACGTTGAAGCCGATGACGATCGCATCCGACGCCGCGGCGAGCGTGACATCGTTCTTGTTGATCGCGCCGACGCCGCGGTGCAGCACGCGCAGGGTGACCTCGTCCGACACCTCGATCTTCAACAGTGCATCCTCGAGCGCCTCGACGGAGCCGGACACGTCACCCTTGATGATGAGCTTGAGCTCCTGGACCTCACCCCGCTCGACGGTGGCGAGGAAGTCCTCGAGGGTGCGCTTGACGCGGGTCTTGGCCAGCAGCGCATTGCGCTCGCGTGCGGCGCGCGCTTGGGCGATCTGGCGGGCGATGCGGTCCTCGGAGACGACGAGGAAGGAGTCGCCGGCACCGGGCACCGAGGTCAGGCCGAGCACCTGCACGGCGCGAGAGGGGCCGGCCTCATCGAGCGGGTTGCCGTTCTCGTCGAGCATGGCGCGCACACGGCCGTACGCGTCGCCGGCGACGATGGAGTCGCCGGGACGGAGGGTGCCGCGCTGGACCAGGACGGTGGCCACCGGGCCTCGACCGCGGTAGAGGTGGGCCTCGATGGCCACACCCTCCGCGTCGCGATCGGCGTTGGCGCGCAGATCGATCGCCGCATCGGCCGTGAGCAGCACGGCCTCCAGCAGGGCGTCGATGTGCAGGCCTTGTCGGGCGGAGATGTCGACGAACATGGTGTCGCCGCCGAACTCCTCTGCCACCAGGCCGAACTCCGTGAGCTGCGTGCGGACACGCATGGGGTCGGCTTCCGGCTTGTCGATCTTGTTCACCGCCACCACGATCGGCACATTGGCGGCCTG